>CAMAVV010000067.1 GCA_945861815.1 Thermoflexus hugenholtzii JAD2 | reverse complement strand
CGCCATAAGGAAGAGGGGGCCGTCAACGATGGCGAGGTCGAGGAACTGGCCTTTGCCTGTGCGATGACGTAATTGCACTGCCGCCAGGATGTTGATCGCGGCATTCAGTCCTGCCGTGCAGTCGGCGATGGTCACGCCTTCGGTGGCAGGTGGGCTGCCGGGCGCGCCGCTCAGGTGTAACACGCCTGTTTCGGCTAGGTAGTTGATATCGTGGCCTGGCCGCAGACGCCACGGGCCGTGCTGGCCATAGCCGCTGATTGCCGCGTAGATGAGTCTGCGGTTCTTTGTTGCCAGCGCCTTGTAGCCTATCCCAAGGCGGTCGGCGACGCCTGGGCGAAAGCCTTCCAGGATAACGTCGGCCTTGCGGGCCATGCGCTGAAAGAGGTCGCGTCCACGGGGATGCTTTAGGTCAACGCGGCACTCGGATGTCCCGGCTTTGAGCGATGCAGTCGAAATCATCCCCCCGAGTCCCGCGTACTTCGGGTCGATGGTCCCTTCGCCCAGGCGCTCGATGCGCGTCACGTGCGCGCCGAGGTCGCGCAGGATGGCGATGCAGTAGAGGCCAGGATAGGTGTGGCCGATGGAGAGGAGGCGAAGGCCATCGAGGGCGTAGAGAGGTTTAGGCATAGGTGGTGTGCGGGCGAGTCTATGAGCCGCGCGCGCCAGGTGTCAAGGAGCATCGCCGCAAATTGACACACCTCCGGGGCGATGCTATCTTCGCCGCGCTCTCTTCCATCGCTGGAGGTTTCCTGATGCCAAGCGCGCTGCACGGCCTTCGCGTTCTCGATCTCACCCACGGCATGGCCGGCCCGCTGGTGGGCATGATGATGGCAGATAACGGCGCTGAGATCATCAAGGTGGATCCGCCGGGCGGCGCGCGCATCCGCTACCCAGCAGGGGAAATCGCGTGGAACCGGGGGAAGAAGAGCGTTCATCTCGATCTCAAGACAAAGGCTGGCTTGGCGAACTTCCTTCGCCTCGCCGACTCTGCCGATGTCGTCCTTGAGTCCTTTCGCCCTGGGCTAACCAAGCGCCTCGGCATCCACTACGGGACGCTGAGCCGCCGCAATCCCCGGCTCATATATACAAGCATCACAGGCTATGGCGCTACCGGCCCCCTCGCCAGCCGCCCCGGCTATGAGGCACTTGTCCAGGCACGCACCGGCTTCCAGTCTGAGCAGCCGCTCTGCGACGGCCAGCCATCGATCACACGATCCGGGCCAATCATGATCGGCGTGCCCTATGTGAGCATCGGCACATTCTTCATGGCCATCTACGGAACGATGGCGGCGCTGGACGTCCGCGAGCGGACGGGCGAAGGGCAACAGGTGGAGACGTCGCTCTTCCAGGGCGCAATGGCGAACTACACGATGAACTGGTGGGGCGCTGAACGGTACCAGGTGCATTCTCCCGGCTCGTGGGTGGACGGCGAGCGCATCCCGTGGCTGCCCACGATCTACGAATCGAAGGATGGCGTGTGGTTCTTTGGCATGGGCACGCGGAGGTTCAAGGACGAGTTTGCCAAGGCGCTCGACATGAAGGAAGGCTACATGAACGTTCCGCTGGATGTGCCTATCGCGCGCCAGCGGGAGATCTACTGGGAGCTGCGAGATGCCTACAAGAAGAAGACTTGGAGAGAGCTCGAGGAGATTTTCACAAAGACCGATTGCATATGGCTACCCGTTCAGCCGACGGAGCAGGCCTTTGACGACGACCAGGTGCAGCATAACAAGTTCATCGTGGAGGTGAACGACCCTAGGCATGGCCGACTGCGCCAGGTTGGCGTCCCGTTCACGATGGAGAAGACGGCACCAAAGGTGCAGGGGCCTGCGCCGCTACCTGGGCAGGATACGTCGCGTGTTTTGGCCGCTCTGCCAACGGCGGCCACGAGGCCTTCGCCAGGGCCTGCCCGCGGGAAAAGGAATAAGTTCGCCCTTGAGCATGTGAAGGTGCTGGATATGGGCGATTTCCTTGCCGGCCCCCTTGGCCCGCAGCTTCTGGCCGACCTGGGCGCAGAGGTTATCAAGCTAGAGCGTACCACGGGCGACCCGATGCGCCATGCGTGGGCCTTCTACGGCTGTCAGCGTGGGAAGCGCGCTATCGCCGTTGACCTCTATTCGCCGGAGGGGCAGCAGGTCGCTTACAGGCTGGCGGCGGAGGCGGACATTGTCCATCACAACTGGCGTCCAGGCGTAGCCGAGCGGCTGAAGGTGGACTACCAGGCGATCAAAAGATACAACCCGAATGTTATCTATTGCCACAACGTTCCCTTCGGTTTCACAGGGCCGAAGGCCGAGCGCGGCGGCCTCGACCAGATCATGCAGGCCTATTCGGGAGCGCTTCTTCGGGATTCGGGGCCAGGCAACCCGCCGACGACATGGCTTCGCAACGGCTTGTGCGATTACGTTCAGGCGATGATGGGAGGCCTGGCGATGTTGCTGGCGCTCTACCATCGCGAGCGGACAGGCCAGGGACAGTTCGTCGGCTCCCGCATGCTGGATGCGGCGCTCTGGATACACTCAGATGTCTCTCTTGGCGGCGAGGGCACGCCAAAGCGGCCCGACCTGGATAAAGATCTCTACGGCTTTGGCCCTCTGTATCGACTTTACGAGACGAAGGAAGGCTGGCTTTGCCTTGCGGCCATCCAGGAAAAGGAGTGGCAGGGGCTTTGTGCGGCCATCGGCCAGCCTGGGCTGGCAAAGGATGCTCGCTTTGTCGGCGCCGCCTCGCGAGGGCGTAATGCTGCCCAGCTCACGCGCCTGTTGGAGGTCACTTTCAAAGAGCGAACAGTTGACGAGTGGCAGAAGATTTTGGATGAGAAGGGCGTGCCTGCGGAGGTCTCCAAGCTGCACTACGGCTACGATGGCGGCGGCCTTTCAAAGAGCGCCGAGGCCATCGCGAACGGGTGGGTTGTGGAATACCCGCATGCTGCCTACGGCAAGATGTGGCAGACAGGCATCGGCTCGAAGCTCTCGAGAACTCCCGGACACGCCGTGCTCGCGCCCCCGATCCTTGGCCAGCATACGCGGGAGATTATGGCTGCAATTGGCTATTCGCAAGAGCAGGTGGCCGAGATGAAAAGGCGAGGCGTCATCAACTGGGCTGAACCGAGCTAGCGCCTAGATCAAGCAGAAGGCGCAGGAGCGTTGGAACGCCCTTGGGAGAGGCCATCTTCGATCAAAAGGCAGCGAAGCCCATCCCAGTAGCGGGCAAGGCGTGTGCGACGTTTCCTATAACCGGAAATCTGCAGTGTGCGAGCAAAGGCGATGCGGCTTAACAGGGTAAGCTGATGCCGACTGCACCAATCGGTATAAACGGCGTAGAGTTTTGCGGAGGCGACAGCCGCTCCCGGAGCGCTCACGCAGCATTCCCGCACGAAGGAATCCAGGCTGTTATCTGGCGCGACCGACGGCACCGGTCTGGGAACCGTACGCTGCTGGAGCGTTCGCCCGCACAGGGAGCATTTCCATTCATCGTCCTCACGCCATAGGGTGCCTTGGCAATGGCTGCACCTCTGCCGGACAAGGATAAGCGTCCGAGTTTCAAAGCTATGCGCTAACATCGCGTTGCCTTATAAGACGGGGTGGTTAGGGAGTGGCGAGCGTCTGGCGATTGGTCTCGATCTCTAGCAGGGTGACGTGGAACTTGCCACTGGCTTCACAAGGGTCATTCGGATGTACGGCACGGCTTCCTTCTTTCATGCCAGAGGCGCTTATCAGTAGATAGCCTCCGCGCTACCAGACTAAGAAGGACATGTTACGGCGGGATGAATGCCTCGTTACATCTTCGTAAACATCGCCCCAGCCACCGGAAGAGGCTCGGCGAGGGCGTGCTACAATGGCGGCGCTCAAAAAATTCCGCCACTGGCGGATGTACTCTAGATGGAGGCTCGAATGCCGGTTGAAGTTGGACAGGCTGCGCCGGACTTCACGTTGTACGACGCAGACAAGAAGCAGCGAAAGCTCAGCGAGTTCAAGGGGAAGAACGTGGTCCTCGCCTTTTTCCCCGGCGCCTACACAGGCGTGTGCACAAAAGAGGCGTGCACCCTCCGCGATAGCGCGGCGCAGTTCAATGGTATGAACGCTCAGGTGGTGGGCGTCACGGTGGATTCGCCATTTGCCCAGAAGGCTTGGGCGGACGCCAATAAGCTGAACTTCCCCTTGTTGAGCGATTTCAACAAGCAGGTGGTGCAGCAGTATGGGGCCTCGTTCAAGGGCCTAGCCGGGCTTGAGGGATACGTCTCTGCGACCCGGGCCATTTTCGTTATCGATAAGGGCGGGACAGTTCGCATGAAATGGATCGCGCCAAACCCCGGGATAGAGCCGGATTATGCCGCGATTCAATCAGTATTGGCAAGCCTGAAGTAGGCGAAGCCCAGAGATAGTGAAAGGCCCCTCTCTGTTTAGAGAGGGGCCTTTTCTTTTGAGAGGGCTTTGGACAGAATCACTCTGGGGGAGGCACCGGTTTATCAGGGCCCAAGTCAAAGCTATAGCCGACGCCGCGATGCGAGCGGATGATTTTGGGAGGAACTGAGTCATCGCCGAGCTTCAATCGCAGGCGGCGCACGGCCATCTTGATGGCTGCGGGATCCATCTGCTCCACGCCCCACACAGACTCGGCGAGGTCTTTGTGTGTCGCCACTTTGCCGTCGCGGCCGGAGAGCTGGGCGAGGAGGCTCCATTCCGTGGGGGCTAGGCTGACCTCTTGGCCGTCCACTTTCAAGATATAGCCAGAGAAGTCGATGGAGATGCCGCTGCCTTTCACCTCGCCGTCGTCGCTTTGGGATTGCTTGCGCTCGCCCCGGCGCATGACAGCGCGGATGCGGGCGAGGAGCTCGTTGTGAGAGAAGGGCTTGACGATGTAGTCGTCAGCGCCGCCCTCCAAGCCTTTGACGCGGGACTTCTCTTCGCCACGGCCGGTAACGACGATGATGGGGACGCTGGAGGCATTTCGTATCTGTTCAAGGACGTCCATGCCATCGATGTCAGGCAATCCGAGATCGAGCAGGACGAGATCGGGGCTTTCAGACTTGAAGAGGGCAAGCGCTGCCGAGCCGCTCGGCGTGGTGACGACACTGCTATCAGGCCAGCGCACCGAAAGGCAAAGGGTAATGATATCCAGGACTTCCTGAGTATCTTCTATGACGAGGACTTTCACTTTCCGTCCCTCAGCGCCTTCGGCGGCCCTTCGATGGGCACGCTGAAGAAGAAGATATTACCCTCTCCCTCCGCGCTTTGCACGCCTATCTTCCCGCCATGTGCTTCGATGATTTGGTGGGCAAGGGAGAGCCCGAGGCCTAACCCCTGCTGCTCCTGGCGGTCTTGCGCAGCCACGAAGTATGGCTCGAAGAGCCTGGTTTGGCCTTCCTTGGAGATGGTCTTGCCATGGTCGCGGATCCGCACGACAAGGTTGTTATTTTCCGTGAGGGCCTGGACGCTAACCGGTTTGCCCGGGGCATTGATCCTGATGGCGTTCAGCAGGAGGGTCGAGAGCACCTGGCGAAGGCGAGGGCCATCGCCGACTACTTTGGGGAGTGCAAGGGATAGCTCCCGCTTGATCGATTGGCCCTGACGCTGGGCTTCGGCGTTGCGCAGATCGCAGAGCTCTTCCACCATCACCTTCGCGTCAATCTCGGCAAGATCAAGGGGCATGGTGCGGGCTTGGAAGGCGGCCACGTCCAGCATATCGTCGATACGGCGGCGGAGGAGGTCTGCGCCTGATTTGATGTTGGAGAGGAGCTTGCCTTCCTGGGTGTCAGGTTCGGTTTCCAGAACTTCCTCGAGCAAACCTGCGGAGGCCACCACGGGCGTCAGCGGCGTCCTCAACTCGTGGGAGAGGACGCGAAGGAACTTCAGACGGGCTGAATCTTCCCGTTCTTGAGCCAGCTTGCGGTCTGTGATATCGCGCACCATCACGAGGGCCTCATCGCGCTGGCAGACGACGTACCGGGCCTCAAACCAGCGCATCTGGCCGTTCTCGATAGACTGGTACTCCATGGTGCGCGATGCGCTGGTTTCCAGAGTAGCCTGAATGTTGCGCAGGTGGTCGGCTGAGTACTCAGGAGGGATGAGATCGCTTCCAGGCTTATCCAGGATCCGTGTGTTGGGCAGCCGGGGATGAAATTGCTTTGCGCCAGCGAAGGTCAATGTCCGGCCATCACGGCTGGCACGAAAGAGCACGTCGGGCACGGCGACAAGGATGGCCTGGTTGACAGCCTCGCTTTCGCGCAAGGCCTCCTGCGTCTGGGCGCGTTCCGCCTGGGAACGCTCGATGGCGGCAAGCATCTCGTTGATCGCCGTGCCTACGCTTGTGATTTCGTCGCTTCCGGGAACGGTGACGCGGCTCGCCGGATTGCCGTTTACGGCAATCTCCCGGAGGCCGTCACTGAGGCGTTCGACGCGGGAGAGGACGAGTCGGTCGAGCAGGGTCAGGACAACGAAGCCAAAGACGAAGAGGCTTGCGATTAAGGCGATGATCACAAAGAGGATGGTTGTGTTGGCCTGGGCAAGAGCGCCACGGAGGATTTCGGCGCGAAGCACCAAGGCCGGCTTATCGAAGATATCGTTTACAAGAGCGTAGCCGGCGATGCTGTCCGAACTCACCTTTTTTGTGAAGAGTCCTTTCCCGTCCACTGCCCTCACCGCTTCCTGGTAGTCAGACGGGAGGGCCGTATCAGCTAAAGGCATTGCCTCGATATCGAAGAGGGTCGTCTCTTTGAGGCTCGCGATAAGGCCCATATCAACGAAGCGGCCAAAGATGACGGAGCCTCGCACTGGCCCCATTTCTGTGCTTGTGAGCACTGGGTGAGAGGCGATCAGCATGACCCCTTCAGGGAGGGAGAGGATACCCGCGAGCCCGCTTTGAATCCCTGTGTGTGTAACCAAGCGCTCGCCAGGAGCCAGGAAAGGGTAGAGACCTTGAGGGACGGGCGCCGGGATGCCTGCATCCTGATTGAAGCCGCCCTGGTAGAGGATGTTTGCCTTGACATCGGCGTAGATGATGACGCTTAGGCCCAGACGCAGGTATGTTTCATTGACAAGGTTGCCTGAGACAAAGTTGGGGTTTTGGCCCTCAATGAAGGTGTAGGCTTCATCCCAGGCACCCCAATCGATATTGGTGTTTTTGATGTTTTTTAGGATGCTGTTTAAGGCGCCGGCCACTCGCTCGATGTCACGCTTTGACTCCGTCTCCTCGCGCTCACGGAAGCCATCGAGCACAATGACGCGGGAGGTTCCATAGAGCACAACGAAGAGGACGATGATGAGGGCCGCGACTATGGCAAGTGAGCGCGTGCGCAGGCGCATCTTCTAAAAACCCCTCGTGGTGTACAGGGTTGCTCTTAGCGGCGCCCCCGGAGACCGTCAGGAGAGGCCCTGAGGCAACAGTATAGCGCAGGCCCTGTAGATTCATACAAAATAGTGTTGACATAATAATGCCCAGAGTTCGACGGTTGGAAGGGGGTACCTTGCGGCGTGGGAGAATCCATGAAATTCCACCTGACTGTGGAGGTCTTTTGACGGAATTGGGTGGATAGTCCTAACCAATACCCCCATAATGCGTTATATAACTAAGTAGGGCAGAGGAGGATGGCATCGTGAGCGAAAGTCGTCATCCCAAAGCTCCTGAGAGTGCGACGGCTGTTTTAGCACAGCCCGTTGACCGGAAGGACTTCCTCAAGAAGGCTGCGGCGCTTGGCGCTTCCGTTGCCGTTCTGGGCGTGGCCGGGAACAGGCTTGGCGAAGCGTTGTCTCCGAAAAAGGCCTCCGGCGATACTGTCGTGGCTTCGAACGGCCCCCTCATCCTAAAGCCAGGTCCTTTCCCTAACACGGAAGAGGCGAAGATAGGCCATCTGCTGAGGCGAGCAGGCTTCGGCGCTAGCCGCCAAGAGATCGAAACGTATCTCACTATGGGCCTCGAGCGGACAGTGAATCACCTCTTGAACTTT
>CAMAVV010000066.1 GCA_945861815.1 Thermoflexus hugenholtzii JAD2 | reverse complement strand
TGCCTTCGCTGCCCAAGTTCTACTCACCGCCGAAGGGCGAAGTCGTCCCCGCCGTTGGTGTGAAGAAGCGGCGCGTCGCGATGCTGAACGGCTGTGTGATGCCACTGACCTACGGCCCGGTGAACGAGGCGACGGCGCGGGTGCTGGCGCGCAACGGCTGTGAGGTCGTCGTGCCGAAGAGGCAGGGTTGCTGCGGCGCACTGAGCGCGCACAGCGGCGAGCGGGAGGCGGCGCGCACCCTCGCCCGCAAGAATATAGATGTCTTTTCGGCCAGCGGCGCAGAGGCGGTCATCGTCAACTCGGCGGGGTGCGGCTCGGCGATGAAAGAGTACGGCGAACTGTTAAAAGACGACCCTGCTTACAAAAAGAAAGCCGAGGCGTTCGGCAAGATGGTCAAGGACGTGAATGAGTTTCTCGCCGCGCTGCCGTTGGCGCCTGGGACAAAAAGGCTGGACCGGACGGTCACCTATCAGGACTCCTGCCACCTTGCACACGCCCAGCGAGTCAAGGAGGCCCCGCGCAAGGTGCTGCGTGCTATCCCCGGCCTCACCCTCGTCGAGATGCAGGCTGCCGATATGTGCTGTGGCGCGGCGGGCGTCTACAACATCACCCAGCCGGAGATGTCGGCGAAGCTCCTCGATGAAAAGATGGCGAATGTCGAAGCCGTGAAGCCGGATATCATCGCCACGGCGAACCCAGGGTGCATGTTGCAGCTACAAAAAGGCGTCGAACGCACAGGGATGCGCGCCAGGGTTGCGCATGTCGTGGAACTGCTGGACGAGTCGTACCGGGACTAGGCGCGTTGCACAGCCAGAATGATATGACTGCCGCTGTCCAGCAATCCCGCTTGATGATTTAAAGCGCGTTCGATACTAACGACAAGCTGCCAACTAGCTTCGTTCTTCGCAATGTCGTCTAGTCTGGAAGGCATGCCGGTCCCGCAGACGTTACTCGCAGCTATTTCTAAAACCTTGCATCCGGGTAGCAACTCTTTCAATTCGTCTGCCGAAAAGAGATGCATTGCAGGATGCTGTATTGAAAGACGGGCAGACGGGAACCAGGGAAGGTCTCCCTCCTCAATGACACTTCGAACGCGTTCGAGTGTGAAGTCTTTCTTCCAATCGACCTTTGGGTTTTGCAGACCTTGAATCGTAGAACCAAGGCGGCTCATGACGCTTACGAGTACAGTTCCTCCCGGACGGGTCACCCGGATTAATTCACGTGCAGCCTGGAACCTTTTTTCGCAGGCATAGGAGAGCGGTCCCCCAAGGCATAGGGTAAGGTCAAAATGACTATCAGGAAAACGGGAAAGATTAGTAATGTCACCCTCTAGGAATCCGTCGGTCTGGGTAAGGAGCTTTTCGCGAGTCATATTTTCTTTGGCAAGTCTGAGTTGACCTGATGAGAGGTCAAGGAGCGTCACTCTCGCTCCCATCCGTGCGATAAAGATGCTGAAGCGCCCTGGGCCACACCCGGCGTCTAACACGCTGTAATTTTGCTTGCAGTACCGCTCAATGAATTCCAAATGAATCAGAGCCTGCAACCGGCCATAGGCCGTGGCCTCGAGGCGTTCCCATTCAAAATTGAGATAGCGGTTGTAAAATTGTTTTGTGGCCTGAGCGTCGTACGGCATATTTGTAGCTCGCAGTTTGACTGAACAAGCAACAGCTCGCTAGGCGCTTAGGGCCTTTTGCGCCGCCGCAAGGCCAGCGCCTGGGGGAGGCTTGAATCCCTGGCGCGGCAGCAACTGCTCAAGGGCGCTCAGCAAGGTAAAGACGTTCTTGGAAGTTGCGTTGTAACCCATCAGTCCAACGCGCCAGACCTTGCCCTTGAGCGGGCCTAAGCCGCCGCCGACCTCGATGTTGTATTCATTGAGGAGCGCGCCCCGTATCGCCATATCGTCAACGCCCTGGGGAATCTTCACCGTCGTCAGTGGATTCGCGCGAAAGCCCTCTGGCGCAAGGAGGCCGAGGCCCATAGCCTCGACGCCTGCGCGAAAGGCAGAGGCAACTTTCTGATGGCGCGCGAAGCGCTGTTCGAGACCTTCTTCCAGGACGACGCGGAGGGCCTCGTGCAGGGCGTAGATCATGGTGATGGGGGCGGTGTGGTGATAGGTGCGCTCCGCGCCCCAATACCTATCGAGCATCGTCAGGTCCAGATACCAATTGGCGACTTTGCTTTTGCGATTGCGGAGGACCTCAAGGGCGCGCGGGCCGAAAGTGATCGGCGCGAGGCCTGGGGGCGAGCCGATGCATTTCTGCGTGCCGCTGTAGGCGATATCTACGCCCCACTCATCGATGCGCACGTCCACGCCGCCGAGGGAAGTCACCGTGTCGGCAAGAAGCATCGCCCCGTGGTCGTGGGCGAGGCGAGCCAGTTCAGGGAGCGGTTGAAGGATGCCGGTCGATGTTTCGGCATGAACGACGGCGACAAGCTTGACGTTTTTCTCTTTCTCCAGTGCCGCCTTGAACTGTGCCGGGGCGAGGGGCTTGCCCCATTCGCCTTCCACGCGCACGACCTTTGCGCCGTAGCGCGCCGCCATATCGGTGATGCGCTCGCCGAAGTAGCCTTTGACGCCAACGACGACCGTATCGCCAGGCTCGATGACGTTGCAGAGGGCGGCTTCCATACCGGCGGAGCCTGTGCCGGAGACGGGGATGGTCAGCTTGTTGGCCGTCTTGAAGACGAGGCGGAGCATGTGCACCGTTTCGTCCATTATGGCGAGGAAGGCAGGGTCGAGGTGCCCGAGGAGAGGCGTGGTCATGGCCTTGTGGACGCGAGGCGGGATGTTCGCCGGGCCAGGGCCAAGCAGGATGCGTTCGGGCGGGTTCAGCTCGCCCACGATACGTTCGCTCATAGTTCCTCCAGGTGTCGAAAGGCAGGAGGCCAGCCTAGCAGCGCCCTGCGCGCCGCGTCAAGAAAAGAGGAGTGCTCCTCCTTGCGCACCGGCTGCATCTAATGTGCATCACGCTATGACTGACGCAGATGTTGTGACGATCATTGTGGGGAACGACACCCTGGCGCGCGCAGGGCTTGCCTCTCTTTTCGCCATCGGCCACGGGGTGGCGGTGAGCGCACAGCTTAGCGAGGACGAGGCGACGCCAGATGCGGTGAGGGCCTTTGCCCCGCAAGTGATTCTGTGGGATGCAGGCTGGGGACCGCTGACGCCGGCGCGCCTCGATGCGATCCGCACTCTTGAACGGCCTGTCCTGGCTCTTGTCGCTGATGCCGCACAGGCAGCCGATGTGCGTCCTGCCGGAGTTCGGGGACTCCTCTCGCGAAGGGCGCGCCCTTCGCAACTGCGCGCGGCCATTCACGCGCTGGCTGAAGGAATCGCCGTGTACGACCCATCGCTGAACGAGGGCGGCTTGGCGATTCGGGCAGGCCCGGGCATCGCGGAAGAGCTTACGGCACGGGAGCTTGAGGTGCTGCGCCTCCTGGCAGAGGGCCTGCCGAACAAAATCATCGCCGGCAAGCTAGGCGTCACCGAGCACACGGTGAAATTTCACGTGAATGCGATCCTGGGGAAACTGGGAGCGCAAAGCCGGACCGAGGCAGTGACGCGAGCCACGCGGATGGGCCTCATCATCTTGTAGCAGACAGCTGCGCGGCTGTTCGTGACAGCAGGCCTGGCGCGTTCCAGCCCATGCTACACTCCAGCTAACGTTTGAGCCTGGGGAATCTGTGCGCCTGCCACACGTCAGCACGTTTTCGTCATTCCGGCATCGGAACTATAGATACCTCTGGACGAGTTCACTCTTTTATTCCACGCAGGAATGGGTCCAGGCCATCACGATGGGATGGCTTATCCATGAGCTGACTGGCTCCGCGTTCCAGGTTGGCGCGCTGCTGGCCGCCCGCGCCCTTCCGTCGCTTGTGGTGAGCCCCATCGCCGGGGTGGCCAGCGACCGCATGGAGCGGAGGAAGCTCCTCGTCCTCAATCAGCTTTTCCTGGCAGCGACCGGTACGGCCCTCGCCGTCATCGTTGGCGGGGACTGGGTGAACCCAGGCTATCTCTATCTGTTCGCAGTGCTCAATGGGATCGGGACGGCATTCGGCACTCCCGTTCGGCAGGCCTTGGTCGTGAACACTGTGCCCGCGGAGGACATGCAGAATGCGATCGCCCTCAATTCGACGGCGATGAGCCTGATGAGAATCGTTGGGCCGGCAATCGGCGGGGCTATGATCGCAGCAGTCGGGCCTGGCGCGAATTTCATCATCCAGGCGGCATGCAATGTGGCGATGGCCGGCCTTGTCTTCATGATTCGGATCGAAAGGCAGGCTCCATCGAGCCAGAGGTCTTCTCCCTGGGCCGATATGCGCGAAGGCTTTGCCTATGTCGCAGGCCAGCGGCGCCTGTCCGGGCTTGTCCTTATGGCCTTTGTCCCGGCGATCTTTCTCATGCCCTTCAGCGCGGGCCTGATGCCTGTCTTTGCCAAGGATGACTTGGGCCAGGAGGCATGGGGCCTGGGAATGGCTCTCGCGATGATAGGGATCGGAGCGATCATCGGCACCCTCGCGGTCGCGACGCTGCGAAGGAAGGCGAGCAGCGATATCGTTCAGGTAATCGCTGCAAGCGGAGGCGGCGCGGCGCTGATCATCGCGTCGCAGACGACGGAGATGGCGGTTGCTATCCCCTTCCTTATGGGCATCGGCATCGGACAGATGATCTTTATCTCATACAACACGGCTATCGTGCAGACGCTGACGCCAGACGCTCTGCGGGGCAGAGTGATGAGCCTCTTCTTCCTCTATATCGGCATCGGACCTGGGGGCGGGTTCTTGGCGGGCGCGATCGCAGAGGCGCTCGGCGCGCCGGCGGCGATGCTTATCGGCGGTGCGGTCACGATTGGGCTAGCGGCCTTCATCGCGGCGAGATTCGGATTGATGAGAAGACCGCAACCGGCGCCAGCGTAAACCTCCTTCAGCATCTGATCTGCCTTCCTGCTCTTTTTGCCTGCTGCGCCTGATCGAATGGCTAGTGTGCTGGTGCTTGCTCCCCCGTACAGTTGAATCATCGCATGGTGTTCATGCAGGCAAACGCCAGGTGATGGAGGAGCGCGATGTCGAACATACTTGGGACGCTTTCCGAGAATCTTGCGGCGACGGTCGAGCAGGCTGGGCCGTCCATCGTTCGGGTTGACGCGCGAAGCAGGCTGCCCGCAAGCGGCGTCGTCTGGTCCGCTGATGGAATCATCGTTACGGCCAGCCATGTCGTTGAGCGCGACGAGAGCATCACCATCGGTTTGCCGAATGGCGAAAGCGCGCCCGCCAGCCTGGCAGGCCGGGACCCGACGACGGACATCGCGGTGCTGCGCGCGCAGGCGTCGGGCCTTGCCAAGGGCACCTGGGGGGAGCACACAACCCTTCGCGTAGGCCACATCGTCCTCGCTTTGGGACGGCCTGGGCGAACGGTGCAGGCGACGATCGGCGTGGTCAGCGCACTGAGCGATGCGTGGCGCACGGCCGCGGGAGGCCGCATCGACCGCTACATCCAGACTGACGTGACGATGTACCCGGGCTTTTCAGGCGGGCCGTTGGTAAACGGCGCGGGGCAGTTCGCAGGACTCAACTCCACGGCCCTTGCTCGCGGCGCGCCTGTGGCGATCCCCCATGCCACCATCAGCCGCGTCGTGGAGGCGATCCTCACACACGGCCGGGTGAAGCGAGGCTATCTTGGCGTCGGCACCTATCCGGTGCGGCTCCAGGGGGCTCTCGCGCAGCAGGTCAAACAAGAGACGGGCCTTCTCATCAACTCCGTCGAGCCTGGGAGCCCAGCCGATAATGGTGGCGTCTTGCTCGGCGACATCATCGTCGCCCTCGATAAGCAGCCCGTGCGCTTCCCCAACGAACTCCTTGCCTCCCTGGGCGGCGAGAGGGTGGGCAAAGCGTCGCAGATCACCGTTGTGCGCGGCGGTCAGGTGCGGGAGCTCTCGGTTGTCGTCGGCGAGCGCACGTAAGGAGCAAGCGATGCCAGCAGTTCTTGACGAGCTGAATAATGAGATAGCCAGGACGGTGAACGAGGCGGAGCGAGCCTTGGTGCACATCCAGAGCGGCACAGGCTTTGGCTCAGGGACGGTCGTGCACGCCGACGGACTCATCGTGACGAATGCCCACGTCATCGGAGGCGGCGTCAAGAAGGTGTCGCTTCCCGATGGAAAGAGCGTCGAGGCGCGCGTCGTTGCCTGCGACCGCTACTACGACCTTGCCGCGCTATCCGCCTCGGCGACAGGTCTTGCCCCCATCGCCCTCGGCGACTCCGATCAGTTGAAGTCCGGTCAGTTTGTCTTTGCAGTCGGCAACCCGTGGGGTGTGCCTGGAGCAGTGACGGCAGGCGTCTACATCGGCAAGAGGCGCGAGCTTCGGAGGGACGGCGGCCCCGAGAGGGAGTGGCTTGCCGCGAGCATCCATGTGCGCCCCGGCCACTCAGGCGGGCCATTGGTCGATGCGGACGGACGGCTTATCGGCATCAATACGATGATGGCGGGACTGGACGTCGGCTTGGCAGTGCCGGTGAGCGCGGTGAAGCGATTTCTAAAAGAGGCGTTCGGGGTCTAGCCGCAGAAGGCCGGACAGTAAATTACTTCGTATCCTCTTTCAACGCCTTGATGCGATCCACGAGATAGGGCAGCGCTTTGCCCGAAGGCTCGCGGATGATGAAGTCGCACGCGCCTGAGAGGGCAGTCGGCAAAGGATTGACTTCAATGAGCGGCGCGCCGCGGCTCTGCGCGACCGAGGGCAGCCCCGCCGCTGGGTAGACGAGGGCAGATGTGCCGATGATGAGCATGCAATCGGCGAGGGACGCCTGCTCCTGGCAGAGAGCCAGCACGTCACGCGGGATCGGCTCCCCGAACATGACACCGTCGTTCTTCATGATGCCGCTGCACTTGGGGCAGCGAGGTGGAAGCGTCGCCAGCGGAACCTGGTCGCGGTGGTAGCGCGCGAGGCAGGAGAGGCAGCGCACCTTGTATCGGTTGCCGTGTATCTCTGCGACCTTCTTGCTCCCTGCCGCTTGATGCAGGTTGTCCACGTTCTGCGTCACGATGTGCTGCAGGTAGCCTGCCCGTTCCATCTCCGCCAGCGCATAGTGCCCAGGGTTCGGCTTGCTGTCTTCGAGCGCCTTTGCAAAGGCCTCCATATCAGGGTCTTGCGGCTTGAGACGATTCTCCCACCAGGCCTTCGGGTCGCGCAGGAAGGCGTCGTAGCCGCGCATATCTGGCTCGCCCTTCTTGGTCCAGAGCCCGCCCGGCCCGCGAAAGGTCGGGATGCCGCTCTCTGCTGAAAGCCCAGCGCCGACGAGGGCGACGGTGTGCTTGGCGCGCAAGAGGAGGCGGGCCGCATCGTTGATGGCGCGCAGGCTGTCGCTGGAGAAATCGCTGGCTGGCATATGCGCGCAGATTGTAGCGCATGGGAAGGGAGGGAGCCTTAGGAATCGCGAGCGATGGCCCCCGCGCTGACGCGCACAAGGTTCGCCTTTGCGCGGAATGCCTCGTCAAGGGAGGGAAGATCGGCGGTGGTAAGGATCGACTGCTCGTAGGTGGCGATTGCGCGAAGGAGGAAGGCGCGGCGCGGCGCATCAAGCTCTGAAAGGACGTCGTCCAAGAGCAGGATCGGCTGTTCGCCTGTGTGCGCCGTCATGTATTGCGCCTCGGCCAGCTTCAGCGAGAGTGTCGCTAAGCGCTGTTGGCCTCGGGAGCCGAACGTGGCGAGGTCAACGTCGTTCACGATGAAAGTGAAGTCGTCGCGGTGTGGGCCGACGACGGAGACACCCTGAGCCAGCTCGCGTTCGCGCTGCGCTGCGAGCTGGGCTGCGAAGGCCTTTGCAATGGCGGCTGTGCTTGCCCCCTCAGGGAGAGGCACCGATGGTTTATAGACGACCTGCAATCGCTCCCGGCCGCCTGTCAACTCGGCGTGTACCTTGGCCGACAGCCCATCCAATTCCTGGAGGGCTTTCGCGCGCGCGGCGATAATCACAGCGCCTGATTGCACCAGGCGCTCGTCCCAAAACCGGAGGTCGTCCGGCGCGGCGCGTCCTTC
>CAMAVV010000065.1 GCA_945861815.1 Thermoflexus hugenholtzii JAD2 | reverse complement strand
GGGGACTCTCGAGGGAAAGTCGACCCGGCCTAACCCAGGCCGGCGAGGGAAGGGCCATGCCAGAGCCCCGTTACAAACGGGCCGTGCTCAAGCTGAGCGGTGAGGCCCTCAAAAGCGAGGGCGGCTGGGGCATTGACCTCACAACCCTTCGCTTTGTCGCCAACCACGTCAAACAGGCCCGTGACCTGGGCGTCGAGATGGGCGTGGTCGTCGGCGGCGGCAATATCTGGCGTGGTGCCGAGGCTGCCAAGCTGGGCATGGACCGCACCACTGCCGACTACGCCGGCATGCTGGCCACCGTCATCAACGCCTTAGCGCTCCAGGACGCCCTGGAAAAGATCGGCATCGTCACCCGCACGCAGACGGCCATCCCCATAGATACCGTCGCCGAGCCCTTCATCCACCGCCGGGCCATGCGCCACCTGGAAGTGGGGCGGGTCCTCATCTTCGCCGCAGGCACCGGCAACCCCTATATGACCACCGATACCGCTGCCGCCCTGCGCGCCACCGAGATAGGGGCCAACGTCCTCCTCATGGCCAAGAATGGCGTCGACGGCGTCTACGACTCCGACCCGCGCAAGAACCCCAAGGCGAAGAAGTTCGAGAAGCTGGCCTACCTGGAGGCGCTGAACCTTCGCCTGCAGGTAATGGACACCACGGCCCTCTCCATGTGTATGGACAACCGGGTGCCGATTATCGTATTTGATATCCACGACCCTACTGGGGTCCACAAGGCATTGCTAGGCGAGACGGTCGGGACAGTGATTTCCTAGACCCTCGCCGCGAAGGGAGCACGATGTCGCAAGATGCGTTGCGCAAAGCCGAAGACAAGATGAAGAAGAGCATCGAGGCATTTGAGCGGGACATGGCCGGGATGCGCACGGGCCGTGCCAGCCCAGGCCTCGTCGATGGCATCATGGTGGACTACTACGGCGCCATGACGCCCATGAAACAGCTGGGCACGATCAACACGCCGGAGGCCCGCCTCATCACCATCCAGGCCTGGGACAAGAATGCCGTCGTGGCTATCGAAAAGGCGATCCAGAAGGCCAACATCGGCCTCACGCCGAACGTGGACGGCATGCTCATACGCCTCCCCATCCCGGCGCTTACGGAAGAGCGGCGCAAGGAGATCGTCAAACTGGTCCACCGCCGCTTGGAAGAGGCGAAGATCGCCGTGCGCAACGTCCGCCGCGACGCCATCGAAGAGCTGCGCGCCTTGGAGAAGGACAAGCGCATCTCCCAGGACGACCAGAAGCGCGCGGAGACACAGCTCCAGAAGCATACCGACACCTATACCGATAAAGCGCAGAAGGCCTCTGATGCAAAAGAGGCAGAAGTGATGCGAGTGTGAGGGGATGCCCCCTCGTCAGACCGTAGAAAACAGCCAGGAGCCTGCGGCCAAGGATGGCACGGGCCTTGTCCCGCGACACGTCGCCATCATCATGGATGGCAATGGGCGCTGGGCACAGGAGCGCGGCATGCCGCGCCTTGCCGGCCACCGCGCCGGGACCAAGAACATCCGGCGCGTCCTCAAAGCCTTCGATGCCCTGGGCGCGCGCTATGTCACCATCTACGCCTTCTCCACGGAAAACTGGGCGCGCCCGCCTGACGAGGTGAAAGGCCTGTGGCGGCTGCTGGGCCAGGTCATCGGCCGTGAGTCCAGGGCCTTGCACAAGAACAACGTCCGCATCAAGCACATAGGCCGCATGGACCGCCTGCCGCCAAGGCTCCAATCGGCCATCGACGACGCCCTGGAGCTGACTAAAGGGAACACCGGCATCACCCTCACCGTGGCCCTTGATTACGGAGGCCGCGCCGAGTTGGTGGAGGCCGTGCGCAAGTTGATGGCGGCAGGGCTCAAGGAAGGCGAGATCACGGAAGAGGCCATCGCCCGCCGCCTGCACACCAGCGGCACGCCGGATCCCGACCTCATCATCCGCACCGGCGGCGAGATGCGCCTCAGCAATTTCCTTATCTGGCAATCGGCCTATGCCGAGTACTACTCCTCTCCCATTTGCTGGCCTGACTTCGATGAAGGGGAGGCGGCTAAGGCAGTGGAGGCCTATGGCAGGCGGCAGCGTAAGTTCGGCGGCCTGCTCCATGCCAACGGCGTGAACGGCGCGGCCTCTTCAGGAAGCCTGGCGCGCTAAATGCTCATCCAGCGCCTTATCTCGGCCGGCATCGCCCTGCCTATCCTTGTGCTGATGGTCTGGTTCGGCATAGGCACGACGATGGCCCTCGTCGCCGCTGCGTCAGTCATCGGCATCCGGGAGTTCCACCGCCTCGCCGTGCGCGCCGGGCCTACCCCCGTCCTGCTCCTTGCCACCATTGGCGGCGTCCTCTTTGTGGTGGATGCCGGCACAGACTTCGACTTCACCAGGGCTCTCATCACCGGCCTTGTCTTAGTGCCCCTCTTTCTTCTGTTGACCCTCGGCCCTCGCGAGCGCTTTCTCGCCGATTGGGCCTGGACATTAGCGGGCGTTTTCTATGTGGCCTGGACTCTCTCCCACGCCGTCCTCATCAGCCGCCACGCCGACGGTCGCGAGTGGCTTCTGACCGCCGCGCTCCTCACCTTCGCCGTGGACACCGGCGCCTACTTCGTGGGGAGGCTTATCGGCAGGAACCACCTTGCGCCGAGCATCAGCCCCGGCAAGACGTGGGAGGGCGCGATCGCGGGCCTTGCCGTCGGCGTGGGCGCATCCCTTGCCATCACGGCCGGCTTCGACCTGCCTATCGACGCGTGGAAGGCCGTTGTCCTTGGCCTCCTCATCGCCCTCTTCTCCCAAGCCGGCGACCTCGCGGAGTCGATGATCAAGCGCGCGGCGGGGGTGAAAGATGCCGGCAGCATCCTGCCCGGACACGGGGGGATTTTAGACCGTCTGGACAGCCTGATTCCCTCTGTTGTCGTGCTATACTATTTTCTGATATACGGATTGGAGTGACACCTGATGAAGGGCCTTGTCGTCCTCGGTTCCACCGGCTCCATCGGCCGCCAAACGCTCGACATCGTTCGCGCCTTCCCCGACCGCTTTAAGGTCGTCGGCCTTGCAGCGGGAACCAACATCGAGCTGCTGGCAAAGCAGGTCGAAGAGTTCCACCCCAAGATGGTGTACTTCGCCCACGGCGCGAGAGAGGTCTTGCCGCCCAACGGCTGGAAGTTTACGCCGATGGAGGAGATGGTCGTCCAGCCTGTCGTCAACTCTGTGATGGTGGGCACTGTCGGCAGAGAGGGTCTCTTGGCCACCCTGGCGGCCATCAACGCCCGCAAGAGCGTGGCCCTAGCGAACAAAGAAGTCATCATCATGGCAGGGAACATCGTCATGTCCGCCGCCCAGCGCAACGGCGTGGAGATCCTGCCCGTGGACAGCGAGCCGAGCGCCATGTGGCAATGCATGCGCGGCGAAGACAAGGACATCTCGCGCATCTTCCTCACAGCCTCCGGCGGCCCCTTCCGCACGCGCCCCCTTAGCGAGATCGACCATGTGACGCAAGAAGAGGCGCTGAACCACCCAACGTGGCGCATGGGGCGAAAGATCACCATCGACTCGGCGACGCTGATGAACAAGGGCTTTGAGGTCATCGAGGCCAACTGGCTCTTCGGCGTTTCCATCGACCGCATCGAGGTTGTCGTCCACCCGCAAAGCATCATCCACTCTATGGTGGAGTTCGCTGACGGCTCGGTGAAGGCCCAGCTTGGCCCGCCCGATATGCGCTACCCCATCCAGCTTGCCCTCTCGTATCCCGCCCGCTGGCCGAACCCGACCCTGCCGCAGTTCAACCCCATCGAGATAGGGAAGCTGACCTTCGAGCCCCTGGACCTGCGCCGCTACCCCTGCTTCAAGCTGGCCCTGGACGCCGGGCGCAAGGGCGGCACCTATCCCGCCGTCCTGGCCGCAGCTGACGATGTGGCCGTCGGCCTCTTCCTGGCCCACCAGGTCTCCTTCGGCGAGATTCCCAAGATCGTCGAAGCGACCCTTGCGGCGCACAAGCCTATCAAATATCCCTCCCTTGAGGATATCCTGGAAGTAGACGCCTGGGCCCGCGAATATGCCGGGCGCCAAGTCGTCGACTAAGCGGCCCGTTACAGGGCTGGGCGTGGAGCAGGCAGCGTGACGATTATTGCCTTCCTTGTCATCTTTGGCGTGCTCATCCTCATCCATGAGTTTGGGCACTACATCACTGCCAAGCTCGCCGGCGTCAAAGTCCTCGAGTTCGGCATGGGCTACCCTCCCCGCATCTGGGGCTTCAAGCGCGGCGAGACGACCTATTCTCTGAACATTCTCCCCCTCGGCGGCTTTGTGAAACTGCTCGGCGAGGAGGACCCGACTCACCCGGAAAGCCTCGCCGGCAAAAGCCGGTGGGCACGAACACTCGTCATCAGCGCCGGGGCGATCATGAACCTCTTCCTGGCGCTCTTCCTCTTCGCCATCGTCTTCATGGCCCCGCAGAAGACGGACATCGGGACGACGGTTATCACGGGTGTTTCGGAAAACTCACCGGCGGCCATCGGTGGACTGCAACCTGGCGACGTCATCAAGAAGGTCAACGGGAGGACGATACGCAACCCGAACGACCTGCGCTATCAGTACCAGCTTCGCCTTGGCGCGAAGGCGACGACCATCGTTGAGCGCAATGGCGCGCTGATGGCGATAGACGTGTCGCCCCGATGGAAGCCGCCTGAGGGCCAAGGGCCGACTGGCATGCAAATCAACTATCGCGATGGCAAGGTAGTGAACTACCGCGAGCCGTTCCTGACGGCGGTGCCTCACTCCTTCCGCCAGACGGCCGAGACTCTGGTGCTGACGCGCAACGGCATCACCAAGTGGTTCATCGGCGATGCCAAGCCCCTGGACGACATCGCCGGGCCTATCGGCATCGCGCGCGTCACCGGCGAGGTGGCGCGACAGGGCAGCATCGTGCAGCTGACGATGTTCGCCGCCTTCCTGAGCCTCAACCTCGCCATCATGAATATCTTGCCTATCCCCGCCCTCGATGGCGGGCGGCTTCTCTTCATCGCCATCGAGTTCGTGCGGCGCGGGAAGCGCATCCCGCCGCAGAAGGAGGCGATGGTGCACATGATCGGCTTCGCGACGCTCATCGCCATCATGGTCATCATCTCGTTCTTCGATATCTCGCGCATCGTCCGTGGGGAGAATGCGATAGGCGGGTAGGTGGGCGGATGGGGGGACCTCTCTCCCGATGCGGAACGCAGGGCCGAGGATACGGCCTGAGGCAGATCTCGCAGCCTTGACCTGTATCCCTCTCCCGGGCGTCCTTCCATAGAAGGACTGGGCGAGGGGAGGCAGGCAGGATGGTCACCCTCTCCTCTCGGGCTGCGCTCGAGTTCCTCTCCCCTCGAGGGAGAGGTAGGTTATAGGGAGAGGGGAGGGCGAGCGCCGCTTCAACGGTATGTGGGTTGTTAACAACCCAGGTCGCCCCGATGCCGATCGGGGTGAAGACAGATGCCGCGCGCCCCTACAGGGGTGGGCTGACAATGGGCGTAGACCCTTCGTCGCGGACTCCTCAGGGTGACAACAGGGGGGTGACAGGGGGTGCGGCTTCCCGCGCGGCATGTGTCAACGGTGGTTTCAGCCAGATACGTCGCCCATAATCTACCTGTGCTTCATTTCCGCACATACGGTCATTCCGGGCCACTCGTCGTCACGGTCCACGGCGGTCCGGGCGCAACCGGGTCAATGGGAATCCTGGCGCGAGAGCTTTCCGATTCCTTCCGCGTCCTCGAACCTTTCCAGCGCGGCGTCGGCCCGGAGCGGCTTACCGTAGCGCGCCACCTCGCCGATATGCACGACTTCATCGAAGCCCATCGCGCCGGCAAGCGGCTGTTGCTTGTCGCTCATTCCTGGGGCGGGATGCTCACCCTCGCCTACGCCGCTGCGCATCCCGATGTGCCGTCTGCCATCGCCCTTGTCTGCTGCGGCACCTTCAACGAAGCGACCCGCGCCAAGATGAACGAGATCATCGAGTCGAGGAAGGTGGGCGAGGTCAAACGGCAGTTCCAGCAGATGGAGCAGGAGACCGACCCGAATAAGCGGATGGCCTTGATGAGCAAAGTGATGCTGAAGGTGCAGTCGTACGACCTGCTGCCCAGAGAGGGCAAAGGCGAGAGCCGCCGCCAGGCCGGCACGGCGAGCTTTCAGCGCGAGGCATGGGAAGACATGGTCCGGCTGCAAAATAGAGGCGTCTACCCGGCGGCATTCGCGAGCATCAAGGCGCCTGTGATCATGCTGCATGGGACCTATGACCCGCACCCTGGGCCAATGATCTACAACTGCCTCAAGGCATACCTGCCGCAGTTGGAGTATCGCGAGTGGGAGCGCTGCGGGCATTACCCCTGGCTTGAGAGGCACGCCCGGGAGGAGTTTTTCGTCGCGCTGAAGGAGTGGCTGAAGAGGCAGAGCGGACGGTAGGGGAAGGAATCTCTCTCACCTGGCACATCCGTGCCATCCTCTCCCAGGGGGCGAGGAACAAAAAACGGCAGCAGCACTTGCTTCCGAGGTGCTCTCGCTAGGCGTTCCGTTTCTTCAGCATCGGGATGATTTCTTTGGCGTAGATATCGGCGAAGTTCTTTGTCTTGTCGGCAGGGCCGGAGGGCGCGAGGATGAAGTGGCGCACGCCTGCTTCGACGAACTGCTGCATCCGCTCGGCGCACTGCTGGGGCGTCCCGACGATAGGGTACTTCCTCACCAGCTGGGAGAAGTCCTGCCCGTAGTTCGTGCCGAGGGCCTGGGCCGCCCAGCCTGCGGCCTCTTCGAAGGTCGAGCTGACGCTGGTGAAGGCGTAGAGCGTCCGCTCGAGTTTCGATGGGTCGCGGCCCGCCTTGTGGGCGATCTCCTCGATCTGCTTGAGCCCGTCGCGGTACATCTCCGGGGTGTACATATAGGGCATCCACCCATCGCCGTAGAGGGCTGTGCGCGGCACCGAGCCCCTGCGCCCGCCGACCAGGATAGGCGGATGGGGCTTCTGGATAGGCTTCGGCTCGATGGAGACGTCCTCCAACTGCCAGAAGCGCCCCTTGAAGGTGACGTTGTTCTCCATCCACAGGCGTTTCATCAACTGCATGGCTTCATTAGTGCGCGGGCCGCGCTCTTCGCGCTTCACGCCCATGGCGATGAACTCTTTGGGATATTCGCCGCCAACGCCTACGCCGAGGGTTGCGCGCCCATTGGAGGCGTGGTCCAGGGTAACGACGGCTTTGGCGACGAGGATGGGGTGCTTGAGGGGCATCAAGAGGATGGAGGTGCCGAGGCGCACGCGCTTGGTGACTGACGCGGCGACTGCCAGTGTCATGAGGCCATCGTGCATGGGGTGACGCCAGACCACATGCTCGCCTGCCCAGATGGAATCAAAGCCCAGGGATTCCAGTCGTATGGCGTCGTCGGCGATGGAGCCGCCCCGGCCGCCGAAGGTCATGCCGAATTGTAAAGGAATGGGCATGGGTGTCCCCCAATAGATGTAGGCAGGAAAACGCCGCCATGATACCATAGCGGGCGACTTTCCAACTCTGGTGAGCCGTCTGGAACCGCCTACCGTCTAGAAGGAGCGCGACGCTGTGAAAATCGGGGCACACGTTTCATCGTCAGGCAGTGTCGACAAGGCCATCGACCGCGCCCAGGAGATTGGCGCTGAGTGCATCCAGATCTTCGCCTCCGGCCCCACGAACTGGCACGTCAAGGCCCATCCGCAGAAAGAGATAGACGCATTCAAGGAGAAGACAAAGAAGACAGGCATCGGTCCCATGGTGCTCCACGGCGTCTATCTCATTAACCTGGGCTCGCCTAACCCCGACCTCGTCGCAAAGGGAATCGACTCCCTTATCAACTATCAAAAAGTCGCCTCATACCTTGGCGGGATGGGCACGATTTTCCACATCGGCAGCCACAAGGGGCAGAGCTTTGAAAAGGTGCTTCCCCAGGTTGCCGCCGCCTTCCACAAGGTGCTGGACGCCATGCCGAAAGACGTCTCCCTCATCATCGAAAACAGCGCCGGGATGGGCAACTCCATCGGCGCGACGTTCACGGAGATCGGCGCAGTCATCAAAGCGGTGGGCGACCCGCGCGTCAAGGTCTGCCTCGATACGCAGCACTCCTTCGCCAACAACTACGATGTCGCC
>CAMAVV010000064.1 GCA_945861815.1 Thermoflexus hugenholtzii JAD2 | reverse complement strand
CACCGACCCGCGCATCATCGTGCTGGACGATTCGACCTCCAGCGTGGACACGAGGACGGAGTATGAGATACGCGAGGCGCTGAACCGTCTCATGCAGGGGCGCACGACCTTCATCATCGCCCAGCGCCTTTCCACCGTGAAGCACGCCGACCTGATCATCGTCCTGAAAGAGGGAAGAGTCCTTCAGCGCGGCACGCATGAGTCGCTGCTGCGAGAGGGCGGACTCTATCGGGAGATCTACGAATTGCAGCTGCGTCCTCAGGAAGAGGCGGGCATGAAGAGCGCCGTAGAGGCGAGGCCATGATGCACCACGGCGGCGGGATGGGCATGGGGATGCACGGGCATGGGCATGGCCATGCTATGGCAGGACGCCTTGGCGACGGCGACGATGAAGTGCTGGGCAAGCCGTACGACCACAAGGTGGTGACGCGCCTCTTCCGCTACCTCGGCCCGTATAAGGGACCCATGATCGTCGCGTCGATAGCGACGCTGCTCTACACGGGGTCCGCCGTGGCGGTGCCGTGGCTCGTGGGCGCAGGCATCGATAGGGTGACGGCTGGAGACCGGCACGGGCTCAACGTCATCGCGGTTGCCTTCACCGCCGTCGCCATTGCAGGGTGGGCGGCGAACTATGTGCAGCTTGTGGTGATGGCGCAGATCAGCCAGGGCGTGCTGTACACGTTGCGCACGCAGATGTTCCGCCACCTGCACAGCCTCTCGCTTGGCTTTTACGACCGCAACGAAGTGGGGCGCATCATGTCGCGGGTGCAGAACGACGTGCTTACGCTGCAAGAGTTCCTTTCGAGCGGCGTGCTGAGCGTGTCGGAGCTCTTCAGCCTCGGCGGGATCGTTGTCGCTATGTTTCTCTTGGACTGGCAACTGGCCCTGCTCACCCTGGCCGTCGCGCCGATCCTCGTCTTCGTGCTTATCCTTTGGCAGCAGCGCGCGCGGCAGACCTTCATCCGCGTGCGGCAGGCGATCTCCGTGGTGAACGCGGGCCTGCAGGAGAACATCTCAGGGGTGCGCGTTATCCAAAGCCTCAACCGCCAAGACGAGAACAGCAGACGTTTCGACGACATCAATATGAAGCACTTGAACGCCAACCTCCACGCTGGGCGCATGTCGTCGGTCATCCTGCCGATGGTCGAAGTGCTGATGGCGGTGGCGCTGGCCGTGGTCATCATGTACGGCGGCAACCAGGTGCTGCATACGGAGATGCAGGTGAGCGTCCTCATCGCCTTTGCTCTCTATATCCAGCGCTTCTTCGACCCGATACGGAACCTGACGATGCAGTACACGGAACTCCAGCGCGCCATGGCTTCGGGAACACGCATCTTCGAAGTGCTGGACACGAAGCCGGAGATAGCAGACGCGGCGGACGCAACCGAGCTGCGCAGCATGCGAGGCGAGATCCGCTTCGAGAAGGTGAGCCACAGCTATGTGCCCGACGTGTGGGTGCTGCGGGATATCGACCTGCACATCAAGCCGGGAGAGACGGTGGCGCTTGTCGGGCTCACGGGGGCCGGGAAGACAACGGTCAT
The DNA here is from genome assembly GCA_945861815.1 of Thermoflexus hugenholtzii JAD2. Classification (GTDB taxonomy): domain Bacteria; phylum Chloroflexota; class Dehalococcoidia; order SHYB01; family SHYB01; genus VGPF01. The sequence goes on along the minus strand of CAMAVV010000064.1, from coordinate 6,678 downwards.
CTCCCTCATCGCGCGCTTCTACGAATGTACGTCGGGACGCATCTCCATCGACGGGAATGACGTTCGCCAGGTGACGATGCAGTCGCTGGCGAAGCAGATCGGCATGGTGCTGCAGGACCCGTACCTTTTCTCGGCAACGGTGCGGGAGAACATCCGCTACGGACGCCTGGATGCCACAGACGAAGAGGTGGAGCGCGCGGCAAGGACGGTCGGCGCGCACGATTTCATCGCGCGCCTTTCCAAGGGGTACGACAGCGTCCTTGCGGAGCGCGGAGGAAACCTGAGCGTGGGCCAGCGGCAGTTGCTGAGCTTCGCGCGCGCTCTCCTCGCCGACCCGCGCATCCTTATCCTCGACGAAGCGACGGCCAACATCGATACGCACACAGAGGCGCTCATCCAGCGTGCCCTGGGCGAGCTGTTGAAGGGGCGCACGTCGGTGGTCATCGCGCACCGCCTCTCGACGATTCGCGGCGCGGACCGCATCGTGGTGCTGGACAAGGGGCGCATCGCGGAGGTTGGGACACACCAGGAGCTATTGGCGACGGACGGACTCTATCACAAGCTCTATACGATGAATTATCAGCTGGAGAGCGCGTAGGGGCAGGCGAGTCTTCAACCATCATCGAGAGGGACGGCCTTAGGCCGCCCCCTACGGCTTATGAACTAGGGACAGCCAGGGCCGCTGACTTGGAAGCCTGCGAACTGCACCTTATCGCCTATCTTGATGTTCTTCGACGCCACGTCGCCTGCGGTTAGCTCCAGGACATACATCACGGGGCGCGAGGGGCTGTAGATGGGCAGGCCCGACGTCTGGTTCGGGTCGCGAGGCGGCGGCACGTTCGTCGTCAGGTCTGCGACGGCGCACTTGGCGTCGATCCAAACGAAGTCCAGGGGAATGAGCATTCCCTTCATCCAAAAGGCCAGGATCGCCTCATTCGATTGCGGGAAGAGCATACCGGTTGCCGGCGCAAGGCTTGGCCTGCCGCCAAGTCCCCGGGCCTGCTCATCGCCGGTGCGCGCGATCTCCACGCGAAAGGGGGCAGCGCCGACGGTGATTGTTGGCCCCTGCGCAACGGTTGCAGTCGGCGTGCCGGGGACGATTGGGCGCGACGTAGCAGTTGCGGATGGCGATGCAGATGTTGGCGAGGCGACGGGCGTGTTCGTCGATTGGGGGGCGCGTGTAGGCGTTGCCGTTGGAGGCGAAGTGTCACCATCGCAGGCGGCGAGGGCCAGCGCCGAGAGGAGCAACGCCGGGAGAAGAAGCGAACGCGCGCGGTGTCGCATAGTCGTTATCGCAAGAACTTGTTCGTGAGGGTTCCCTCGAGAGCGACGGGCTTCTCGATGATTTTGTTGTCGACGAGGAACTGAATGAACTGCCCCCACTTCGCCTCGTCCATCACGCCGAAGGGCTGAGGCGCGCTTTGCCATAGCGGCACCAGGAGGCGCACGCCTCGGGTCACCAGCTCGCGGTCCGACTCCTGGCTCGCCTTCACGACGGCGTTGATCGCGGCGTCAGGGTTCTGCACGGTGTAGGCGTGGCCCTTGGCGACAGCGCGAAGGAATTTGCGAAGACGTTCGTCGTCGCCCTTAGCGCGCTTTTCGTTGACCACAAAGACCAGCTCGTTGAACTCGGGAACGCCCCACTCTTGGAGCTTGAAGACATTGACGGGCTGACCTTCCATCTCCGCGAGGACGGCTTCCACGTTCCAATAGCCTCCGATGATGGCGTCCACCTGCTTCGCGATGAGCGCCTTGCTCAACTCAAAGCCTACGTTCACCATAGTGACGCTGGATGGGTTGACGCCTGCTTTGTTGAGGACGGCCTTTAAGTAGACCTCCTCCGTGGGGAGTCCGGTGAAGCCTATCTTTTTGCCGCCTAGCTGTGCAGGGCTCGTGATGCCGGAGCTTTTGAGCACCTGGATGGAGTTCAGCGGCGTGGGGACGACGTACCCGATGGCGGTGATGGGCAGGCCCTCGGCGCGGGCGAGGATGACGGCAGGCTCGTAGCTGATGGCGATGTCGGCGCGGTTGGCGGCCACGAACTTGGGAGGGTCTTCCGGGTTGCCGGGCGCTTGCAACTTGACCTTCAGTCCTTCCTCTTTGAAATAGCCCTGGGCCTCCGCTGCGTAGATTCCTGCGTGGTCGGCGTTGGGGAACCAGTCGAGGATGACGGTCAGTTCGCTGTCGTCGCCACCGCCGCATGCTGTGAGCAGCAGCGCGAGCAGTATCGAGAACGCGGCGATGGTTGCGAAAAGGGCTTTCTTCATCGGGAACTCCTATTACTTATTGCGAAGCGGTATGGCGGGCGCGCTTGGCCCAGGGAATCGTTTTGCGTTCGACAAAGGCGACGGCATAGAAGAGGGCAAGGCCCATGACGGCGAGGACGAGGATGGCGGCGAAGACGCGGGCGGTGAGAAATTGGGCCGAGGAGTACTTCAGGAAATAGCCCAGTCCTTCGTTCGCGCCGACCCATTCGCCGAAGATCGCGCCGATGACGCTGACGGCGGCGGCGACCTTGGCTCCCGAGAAGAAATAGGGCATCGCCGAGGGCAGTTGGACGAGCCTGAAGATCTGCCAGCGGCTCGCGCCCATGGAGCGCATGAGGCCCATCATCTCGGGATCAACGTTGCGGATGCCGTCGACCATGTTGATGGTGACGGGGAAGAAGGTGATGAGGACTATGACGACGATCTTGGGCAGAAGGCCGAAGCCGAACCAGACGACAAGAACGGGCGCGATGGCGATGACCGGCACGGCCTGGGAGGCGATGACATAGGGATAAAGGGCGCGCTCGGCGAGGCGCGACTGGGTGATGGCGATGGCGAGGGCCGCGCCGATAGCGAGAGCAACGCCGAACCCAAGAAGGGCCTCCTCGGCAGTCACCGCAGCGTGGCGCATGATGAGGGCAGGGCTATCTGCGAAGGCCTGCAAGACTTCCCAGGGCGAAGGGAGCAGCCATTGTTTGAGAGAGGAGAAATCGGCGACGGCTTGCCAGATGGCGATGGCGATGAGGCCGAGGAGAAGGGAGATGAGATAGCCGCTGGATGCGGCCATGAGCGGCGACGAACGGCGGGTCTTCCCCTCAGGAGCGGTCCGTGTCGCGGCAGGCAGAACGCGGCGGCCTGCGCTCATGATGCACCTGCAAGGGCCACGCTATCGCGGAGGGCAGAGAGCAGCGCTGCTTTATGCTTGAGAAAATCCTGTGTCAGCACCAAGTCGTAAAGGCGCGGGCGCGGCAGGGTGATGGCGAACTCGGCTTTGACCTGGCCGGGGAGAGGCGTCATCACGTAGACGCGGTCGGAGAGCAAGATCGCCTCGTCCACGTCATGGGTGACAAGGACGACGGTCTTGGAGAGTTTGTTCCAGACGCCGAGAAGCCATTCGTGCATCGTCGAACGGGTGAGGGCGTCGAGCGCGCCGAAGGGTTCATCGAGGAGAAGCACCTCTTTTTCGAAGAGGACGGTGCGGAGGAATGCGGCGCGCTGGCGCATGCCGCCTGAGAGGGTATGGGGATAGGCCGAGGCGAAGCCGCCGAGGCCAAACCCTTCGATGAGAGGCATGGCCTTGGCGCGAGCGGCGCGTCGTGAGACACCAGCGATCTCCTGGGAGAGGATGACGTTGTCGAGGACCGTGCGCCAGGGAACCAGCAGATCTTTTTGTGGCATATAACCGACCAGGCCAGCCTGCCCTGTGACGACGTTGCCGTGGAGTAGAACGCGCCCTTCATCTGGCGTTACCAGGCCCGCGACGATACTAAGCAAGGTGCTTTTGCCGCAGCCGCTGGGCCCGATGATGGAGACGAACTCTCCCTGGCGCGCGTGCACGCTGACGTTGCGCAGCGTCGGCAATTCGCCGGCCTTTTCGACAAAGGTCTTGGTGATGCCTTGTGCCTGGAGAAGCATGCTGGTCATCGCCATCGGCTTGTCGTTCCTGCAAGATGGTTCGTCGGGCCGTGGCCGTGGCCCAGGGGCGCCGCTGTGGCGATGGCCTGGGTGACATAGGCCTTCGCCTTGGCGATGGCCTCATCAGGGCGCGCGCCCTTCGCAAGGCCGGCGGCGATGGCGGCGGAGAAGGTGCAGCCTGTGCCGTGGGTGTTTTTCGTCGGGATGCGTTTCGCGCGCAGCTCGGTGAAGGAGCGCCCGTTGTAGACCACGTCAATGGCGTCAGCCGTCTCAGCATGGCCGCCCTTGACGACGACCCACTTTGCCCCGGCAGCGCGAATCTCCCTGGCGGCGCGCTTCATCTCGGCGAGGGTCTCGACGCGAAGGCCAGTGAGCGCCGCCGCCTCGTGGGTGTTGGGCGTGACGATTGTGGCAAGGGGAAGCAGATGTGTACGCACTGTGGCGCGGGCCTCTTCGGCGAGAAGGGGGTGGCCGCCCTTCGCTATCATCACCGGGTCAACGACCAGGTGAGGGATTCGCAATTCCTTTATAAGGGACGCGACCAGGCGCACCACTTCACTCGATGAGAGCATGCCTGTTTTGGCGGCATCGACGCCGATATCGCTGACGACGCTGCGTAGCTGTTTCTCGATAAGGGCAATAGGCAGCTCAAGGGCGTCCTGCACGCCGAGAGTGTTCTGGGCAGTGACGGCAGTGATAGCCGACATGCCATAGACGCCGAAGGCGGCAAAGCTCTTTAGGTCGGCCTGGATGCCTGCGCCGCCGCCGCTATCGGAGCCGGCGATGGTGAGGGCGCGAGGCATGGCTTTTATGCGCGGGGTTCTCATGACGCCTTTCTTTTCGCCGGTTGCTTTGCAAAGTGGTCCCAGGCCTTGGGCTCAATCGGTTGGCGTTTGCCGCCGGGGCGCTTTAGCACGATGCCCTTTGCCGCCGTCGTCTCGCCGATGACGGCGACGGGCGTGCCAGTCTCGCGCCGGATGCGAGAGGCGAGGCTCTGGGCGTGCTCTTTGGGGCATGTGAAGAGCAGTTCGTAGTCCTCCCCGCCGTGGAGAGCGACGTGAAGAGGGTCGAGGTTCAGGGAGCGGGCCACGGAGAGGGTTTGGGGAGAGATTGGAAGGGAAGAGGCGTCTAGCGATGCGCCGACGTTGCTCATTTCGCAGATGTGGCCGAGGTCGCCGGCAAGGCCGTCGCTCACGTCGATCATGGCAGTCGCAAGTCGGCTCGCAGCGATGACGCGCCCTTCGGCGACGCGCGGCATTGGCGTGCGATGGGCCTTTACCAAAGGCGCGAGGGACTTCGACGGGCGCAGTTTACGGTCGAGGGCGAGGCGGCCCATCGCGGATGCGCCGAGATGACCAGTGACGAGGATGGCCTGGCCTGACTTTGCGGTGCTGCGGCGCAACATCTCGCTTTCGGCGACTTCGCCCAGGAGCGTGATGTCGATGATGAGCATATCGCTGCTGGTGATGTTGCCGCCGATAACGGATGCGTCGAACCGGCTAAGGCTTTCGCGCAGACCCGCGTAAAGGCCATCGACCCAGGAGGCGGAGGTTTGCGGAGGGAGGCCTAGGGAGACAACGGCGTAGAGTGGCGCGCCTCCCATCGCCGCGATGTCGCTGAGGTTCACGGCGGCGCATCGCAGGCCAAGCTCCTTTGCGGCGATGCGCTCCTTCAAAAAGTGGCGTCCTTCCAGCTGGATATCGCATGTGACAAGGAGAAGTTTTTCGGAGTTTTGCCGGAAGGCGGCGCAGTCGTCGCCGATGCCGAGGACGAGGCGGCCGTCGGCACTCGGCACAAGCTTTGTGATGCGCGCAATAAGGCCAAACTCGCTGAGTGTGCCAACGGTTGGAGCACTGACCTTAGGCATAGGCGCGCCTTGCTGCGACGATGCGCTGCCGAAGGGCTGCTGCCGCCGCTTTGATATCCGGCGCGGCAACGACGGCGGAGATGACGGCGATGCTGTCTGCGCCTGCGCCGATGACCTCGGCGATGTGATGAGCCTTGATGCCGCCGATGGCGACGATAGGGAGGCGCGTGGCCTTGCGGATGGCGGCGATGGCCTGGGGCCCGACGGGCGGTCCGGCGTCGCCTTTGCTTTCGCGAGCCTCGTATATAGGCCCGATGGCGACGTAGCTGGCACCTTGCGCTTCAGCCACGGCGGCCTGTTCAGGATTTTCGACGGAGACACCGATGATTTTCTCGGCGCCTATAAGCTTCCGCGCGGCGGGAAGCGGCAGATCATCCTGGCCTAGGTGGACGCCATCGGCGTTGACGGCAAGGGCCAGATCGAGGCGGTCGTTCATGATGAAGAGCGCGCCCGCGCGGGAGGTGAGTTCCCTGATGCGCAGGCCCTCGCGATAGAGTTCGAGGGAGGAGGCAGATTTGTCGCGCAGCTGGATGACGTTCGCGCCGCCCGCGATCGCGGCCTTCGCAACGTCAAGGTGACTGCGCCCTTTTGCGAGGGAACGGTCGGTGATGACGTAGAGGCTGTAATCAAGGCGATGTTGTGTAGGCATGGGATCAGTCCCGGCGGGGCGACCGGCCTTTCGCCGCTACAAGCCGGGCTGCGTTGAATGTACCGAGGCCGCCTTTTGTTTTGCCCGTTGTCACCACGTCGGCGATCATGCGCGCGGTGATGGGAGTGAGGAGGATGCCGCTGCGATAGTGGCCCAAGGCCAGCACAACGCCGTCGTTTCCTGGGGCGCGGCCTAGGATCGGCAGATCGTCGGCGATGTTGCGCGGGCGAAGGCCGGCGCGGGTGTGGTTGACAGTGGTT
>CAMAVV010000063.1 GCA_945861815.1 Thermoflexus hugenholtzii JAD2 | reverse complement strand
CGTACAGCCCACAGCTCCATACAATTACCAAACCACAGTTTTTTCGATAAACTCCACACCCGGATCAACTCGCGCTTCGGGGTGCCTTTCTTTGGCTGCTTCCCGAATACCAGCTCGCCCCTCAATGCAGCGTTGGTCAGGATCTTCATGATCGTGTAGGCGCTAAAAGGGCCCCTATGTCTCCCGCGATGGCCTAGGTCGGCAAGCCGGTCAGCGATGCGCTTATACCCCAAGTTTCCCTCCAGGGCAAGGCGCACCATCTCCCGTACCACAGGGGCCTCCACCGGGTCATGCTCCCAGGTAGACTCCACCTTCTCCCCTACCAGACGGCGCATCTGGCGAAAGCCATAAGGGGGTCTCCCAAAATGCGTCCCTTTTCGTGTTGCCATGGCCATGGTCATCCTCAACCTTTCAGAAGTGCGTCGGCTCTCCTGGCCCGCAATGCCGCTTTTGATGAGGAGCATCAATTCCTCTTTGATGTCTTCGTCCGTGGCCTCCACGGTAATATGGGAGTCCTCGAGCGCCCATATCCGCCTGAGAATTTCCTTCGGGCGGCGCCCGAACCGATCAAGGAATTGCACCACGATGATATCAACGGACTCCTTCGTGGCATACTGCACCATCCGTTGGTACTCTGCCCGATCATCCCGCCGACCAGAGCAGATATCCGTGAAACTGGCCACCAGCACGGCCCCGCGTTTTACACAATAATCTCGTATGCGGGCTTCCTGGGCCTCAAGGCTGGAGTGACGCTCCCCCGACTGCCCCGCCGTGGATACACGGCGATACTCTACGGCTCTCAGCGTCTCGACAGATGTGGTCATCTGATCTGCTCCCATGAATCGCGTTCATGAGAGCATAGTGCATTTTGTTGGTAATATCAATGTCTCCACCAGAAACACAGGGGCCTTCCGTACTTGGAAGGCCCCTCTTGCTTCCAGGGCATCGCAGATATCTCCGCGCAGGTTGGAGCTCCCCTATAGAATGCACGCTGTCCAAATATTTTTTTTGGGGGGGGGGCACCACAGAGTGGCAGCTGTTGAGCGCGCGTCGGTGAAATCGATGCGAAGTTCAATGGCCTTCAGGATATGCAGGATTCTAGCACTACTGGTCCTGTAGCCTTACAACCCCTCGAGCTTGCGCAGGCTCATCGCCTCAAGCCGCTCTCGGATCTTTCCAATCGTCGCCTTATCCGCCATCACGCGTGGCGGGCGAACCGGTCCCCCTGGCAGACCAAGCGCCATCAGCGTCGCCTTTGGGATATCGCCCGAGACGGCCTGCGTCAAGAGCATGGCGTTCCACAGCCGCATCATGTTGGCGTACGCCTCTGCCGATTTTTTCAGGTTGCCCTGCAGGTAGTAATCGATTACCGACTGGCACAGCCTGGGCGCGACGTTCGACTCAGCGGCCTGACAGCCCCACGCGCCTAAGGGCAAAGCGCCAAGGAGTTGGCCCGTGCCTACATACAGCTTAATGTCGGTTTGGATAGAGTCCTTTAACTCGACGAAGTAGTTCATCGTCGTGCCGTGGAGGTTGACCGCTTTGATGTGTGGATAGTCGTTGCACAACTTCGCGGTGAGCGACACGGGCGCCAGGTAGCCCGACGCTGAGTGAATCGAGAGGGCCGCCGGGTGGTCGATTGCCTCGAGCACATCGCGGAAGTAGCGCTCCTGTTCCGCCAGCACAGGCGCTCTGCCGTGGCCGGCATCCAGTTGATAGATTTGTATCAGTTCGACGCCCGCCGCTACCCCCAGTCGCGCCTTCCGAATCATCTCTTTCGCCGTTCGCGCCTCAGGCGGGTTGCAGTAGACCGGCACCTTCCCCTTGCACTCCTCAACGCCAATCTCGTAGAGCCGCGACATCTCATCCGGCTCCAGGGCATGCCCCTCTCCCGAGCCGCCACTGCCAAGGTAGACGCCCACGCCGGCTTTAATCATACGCCGCAGGTGCAGACGGCACGCCGCCTCATCGATCTCCCCTTGCAGGTCCATCGGCGTGATGACCATCGTAAAGACAATGGGCTTTGGCGGGTTTACGAATTTCATTTTCATGCCAGTCACCTTCTATGCTCTAGTTCGTTTCAACGGCGCTGTACACCACCGGAATTTGGACGAATGATCGACGCTTGCCCCGGCTCAGATCAGGCCAAAGCGGGCCGACGATGACGTGTTCATGGCATCCCGGATACCTTCGCGCAGTTGAATCTCTTCTGCAGAATGCACCATGTCCAAGAACAACGTGGGGCACAACACCGCTAGAGCGTTTTTACCTGACGACTGATCGAGAGTGATCCTCCAAAGTGGTAGAGGCTCCGCCCGGCGTCAGCGCCGACGACGAAGATGTCGAAAAACTCAGCGCTACGAAACATCGATATCTCAATCTCAGGGTGGTCCCAAAGCCATTGCAAGTTAGGATGACCAGCTTGAAACGCCTGCTTCGGCTTGTTGAGCATGAGTGTGCGGAACGGCATTCGGGCGCCCTTATACAATGCTTCCTTCACGTCACGAAGGCTCCATCCTGCGTTCCCAAAGACGCTCGCGTGATCAGGACAGAGAAGGATCAGGTTCTGCCGCTCGCCGTGCAGGGAACCGCCCACATCCGGAGCGCCGAGCAACCAGTTCGCGGAACCAGTCTGCGCTCCGTTTTTGATAGCCGAACAGAACGACTCAATTAACAGATTGGGGTCATGGTTCTGGAAGTCGAAGAGCTCGCACACACCGTAGGGGACGTTCACAGAGACGATGGAGGCCGCTCGATCATACCCCCGCGCCACTCGATACGGCTCCCAAGGATTCGCCTTCTCATTCTCTGCGACACACGCGCTGAACTTCATAGCGCTTCCTATCGTGTCCATGTCGCTCACCCCCGGATAGGAATGGCCGACATTCATCATCATCAGCCGTAGCGTCCGGCCTATCGTTACATTGACCGCTGATATCGATCCGGGACCAAGGGCGCATACGCCGTGGTTCATCCCGATTTCCCGGGCGATAGGCCCGCTGACCATCACAACAGGCGCTTGAGGACCTGTAGACATCGCAAAGCTACGAAGGCCTATAAGGGGGTCTAAGATGCATTCAGCCACGGCAAGAATCACAGGCATTACCTGTGGTTTACATCCAGCCATAACCGCATTCGCCGCGATTTTTTCGACGGTGCCGATGCCAAAACCAGGTTCAAAGATCCCGATCACCTCGTCGCCGCGACGCCCGGAGGCGGCGATCATCGCATCCACCTTTTCACGAGTGGGCGGGACTAACGGCATCCCGTCGCTCCATCCGGCCCGCACAAAGGCCGCGTTCATCTCATCAAAGCACTCCAACAAGTCTCGTGCCGTATAGACAAGCTCGGGAGTCGCCGCAGGGGTGATGTGCTTGAATGTAAGCGGCCCGCTAAGCAGTTGCTGTCCATGCGTCAAGGCCGCAATCACCTGAGGCAACGCCGCATCCACCATGCCGTGGATCCTGCCGGGGTCTTGGTTTGTGAAGGGGAACGGAACCTCGGCGATAGGGGATTCCGGGCAACCGAAGACGTTGGCACTCCAGTGAGCGTCTTCCACAAAGCCCTTCGCTGTCCAGGCGACCGTTGCCACGCCCCGTCTCTCCAACTCGCCCATGTCACGCATGAGCAAAGAGGTGCAGCTCCCTCAGTCGGCGGTCGCTCCCACCACAGCGACACATTCGGCCGCCATACGATCCAATTGCGTGATCGAGGCTCTGCGCACAAACGCCACCCCAAGCTCTGCAAAGTAGTCACGAAAATGGGATGTCGGATAGAGACGTTGAAGCTGTTCCTTGGTTCGCGCCAGCCCGATCTCACCACCAGCCTTCGAGTTCCAGAAAAGACCTATCGTCTTTCCATCGAGAGTTGCCGGGCGAGAGGCCGGCGAGAATCGATTCGCTTGCGACGTCGCAGCTTTCGCCTCTGCGATCGGATTCACGATGCGTAGTTCAACCATAGCAACTCCTTCATGAACGGGATATCCTCTTTTTATTCCGACTTAACAGCGCTGTAGTCGACGAACTATCCAGAATGAGACGGGCCTGTCACCACTAACGGCGATGCCGAAATAGAGTTTCTCCGGGCTTGTTGTTACCTTGGCAGCCCTAAGCCGCGTTGCGCAATGATGTTGCGCTGAACCTCTGACGCTCCGCCGACTATTGTGGACGATACCATACCCAGATAATGGTCACACCAGCCGCCGTTGTTAGGAGCGAGAGCCTCTTCGTACGATAGCTGGCCCATGAGCCCGATCATCTCTATCCCCGTCGCTGAGACGCGCTTGCGCAGCTCCTCGCTAAAGAGCTTCCCTATTGAGGCCTCTGCTGTGGGGATACGGCCCTGCTCCTGTATCCACGCGATGCGGTAGTTGAGCAGGATGGCTGTGCTCGCCTCGATGCGCCTCTCGGCAAGGCGGTGGCGCAAGAGAGGCGCCGCCTTGTGCTGTCGCGCGTAGGCAACCAGGTCATCGACAGTACGCGCAGCGTCAGCGGCAAACATGATGCGGTTGCGCTCAAGGTCCATCGTCGTCATCATCTGGTAGAAGCCATGGTTCTCTTCGCCCAGGAGGCGCGACTTGGGGACTCGCACCTGCTTAAAAAAGATGCGGGTCTGCGTGCCATACTTTGGCAGCGTCGGCATCAGTTCAACACGCACGCCTGGGGAGCGCATATCGACGAGGAAAAGACTGACGCCCTTGTGCTTCGGCACGTGCGTATCAGTACGAGCGGCGAGGATACACCAATCGGCGCGCTGCCCCATGCCGATAAGGTGCTTCATCCCATTGACGACATAGTCGTCGCCGTCTCGTTCAGCGCTCGTCTCAAGAGCGGCCAAGTCGGAGCCGGCGATGGGCTCAGAGAAGCCCTGGCACCAGAGCAGGTCGCCGCGAGAGATGGGAGGGATGTGCTCGGCCTTCATCTCTGCGCTGCCATAATGCATGATGGTCGGCCCGACAAAGACGGGGCCGTGTGCCCATCCCCCGCTATTCGGCGCGCGATTGTAGCCCATCTCTTCCAGGAAAATCGCCTGCTCCATCGGCCCGCGCTGCTGGCCGCCATACTCCTTTGGCCACGTGAGCGCGAGCCAGCCCTGCTTCCCTAGCTTCCGGTCGAACTCGCGAGCGACGCGCCACTCATCATCTGTCATCCAAATAAAATGACGGCCACGCCAGCCAGTCGGCATCTCGCGCGCAAGGAAGTCCCGAATCTCCTGCCGGAAGGCGTTCTGTGCGGGTGTAAAGCCAAAGTGCATAGCGAGTCCATTATATATACCGCCAAGACTGGCGAGAGCAGATGAATTTTCACCCGTACCTGCTTGCTGACACTCTACTGCGCCAGCCCAATTAGCTCCCATGCCCGGAATTCTCCTGTAAAATGTACGTTGCCCAAGATTAGGTAGGGCACAATACTCTTATGGCAATTCTCTCCGGCACCAATCTTTCCGTCGCCTACGGCCATCGCGAAATCTTTTCCGGCCTGGACTTTGAAATCGCCGAAGGAGCGCGCATCGGCATCGTCGGCCCTAACGGCAGTGGCAAAACGTCGCTCTTGCGCCTGGCCGCCGGCGAACAGGAGCCGGACGCCGGCGCGATTCACCGCAGTCGCGGCCTTCGCGTCGGCTACGTGCCCCAAGCGCCTTCGATAACCTCCAAAGGCACGCTGTACGAAGAAATCCTCTCTGCCTTCGACGACCTGTACGCTCTCGAGAAGCAGATTGAACAGGCCGCCGCCGATATGGCAAACGGCTCCACAGAAGCTGCGGAGCGCCACGCCACGCTGCATCATCAATTCGAAAGCAGGGGCGGCTACGACTACCAAAGCGCCGTTGAGCGCACAGTGGCGGGGCTTGGCCTAACACAGGAGTCCCTTAACACCATCGCCGCCTCTGCAAGCGGTGGCGAGCGGACACGGGCCGCCATGGCAAAAGCGCTCCTGGCCGACCCCGACCTTCTCGTCCTCGACGAACCGACGAATCACCTCGACCTCGTTGGGCTGGCCTGGCTCGAACGCTTCCTTGCAACGTTCAACCACGCCTTCATCGTCGTCTCCCACGACCGCTATTTCCTCGACAAAGTTGTGACCGAAATCTGGGACATGAACCACGGGAAGTTGAAAAGTTATCCCGGCAACTATTCCAGGCACAAAGTTTTGAAAGAAGAGGCCGAGGCCTTTCAACAGAAACAGTATGAGCAACAACGAGAGTTCATCGCGAAGGAGGAAGAGTTCATCCGGCGCTACCGTGCCGGGCAAAAGGCTGCGCAGGCTATGGGCAGACTGACCCGGCTCAACCGCCTCGAACGACTCGAGGATGTGGCAAACGAACGGCGCGTAGCTCTCCCCTCAGCCTCCGCCACGCGCACAGGCCAGTCAGTGGTGCGCACCAAGAATCTCAAAGTGGGCTTTATGGACGGCCTCGAGCGAACATCCCTCTTATCCGTCCCGGATCTGAACGTCAACCGCGGCTCGCGGATCGCAGTCCTGGGCGACAACGGCGCGGGAAAGACGACGCTTATCAAGACGCTTCTTGGCAGCTTGCCGCCTTTGGCGGGCGAAGTAACCCTCGGGGTCAATGTACAGCCTGGGTACTTCAAGCAAGGCTTGGAAGACCTGCCCGACAAGCTCTCGGTACTGGACGCGCTGTTAGAGATAAGGCAGATGCCGCCTGAAGAGGCGCGCCGCTATCTCGCCCGGTTCCTCTTCCAACGTGATGAAACAGAGAAAATCGTGGGGGACCTCAGCGGCGGCCAGCGGAGCCGTCTAGCCCTGGCGCGGCTTCTTATTGCCAAGCCAAATGTCCTGATTCTCGACGAGCCGACAAACCACCTCGATATCCCGAGCCGCGATGCCCTGGAGCAGGTGCTTCTGGACTATGACGGCACCCTGCTCTTTATCTCTCACGACCGCCGCTTCATCTCGCTTCTGGCACAGCAGTTGTGGCTTGTGGAAAAGGGCGCCGTGAAGATATTCGACGGCACGTTCGAAGAGTGGATGGAAGAGCAGGAGTCGGCGCCAGCGCCCCTGCCAAAGGCCAAAGAGAAGGAATCGCCCAGGGCAGTTGCCCCAAAGAGAAAGCCGTCCAAGGCGCCGAAATCACCCGATCTGGAGCAGGTGATTGCCGGGCTGGAGGACAAGCTGAAGGAGCTCGACCTCCAGCTTCAGATCGCCACAGATCGGCGGGACCTCGCCGCTATCGCCCGGCTTGGCGCGGAGCACACTGCGGCACAGGCGCTTCTCGAAAAGACCTGGGCCGAGTGGTCGGCCTAACCTGTCCTGAAAATGTCATCACGCGGGCGAGCGGATTAGGCCCGATTGGCAATCAGCCGTGTTCCCGGACTAACGTAGCGAGTGGTATAGCACCTGTGATAGCAGGTCGAGTTCCTATCCGAATCCACACTGAGCACCCGCCAGGTATGACTCCTAGGGCTAGTACACTGACTGCATGGGGAATCTGCTCTTTTACACCGTGGTCGGAGCCATGATTAGCATGGTTGCCCAGGCCCTTGGCGCAAGCCTGGCGATGAATCTGGCGCTTTCTTTGATAGCGCCCCCGGCTCTTCTGCTTGTCTATCGCATCTACAACGGTAGGTGACAGTCTAGCATCTATCCGGCAGCGTTCTGCGCAGCGGCAACTATCTGAAGTCACACGCGCCCTGAGCGCCCTTTACCCATCGCGCATTTGCGTGTTTCGCCGCTGGAGCCGCTGTGCTACCATGCGCCGGATGTAACACCCTCTCGTGAATGGCGATGCTCGTTTCGCGCCAGCCAATCTGACCTTCGGAGCAACAAGAGCCCCTATGCGCATGAAGTTCGGCCTCTTCATCATGCCCATACATCTCCCCAGGGAGAACCCGACACTCACCTACGAGCGCAACCTTCGCCTCATCGAATACGTCGAAAGCCTCGGCTTCGATGAAGTCTGGATAGGCGAACACCACTCCAGCGGCTGGGAGTCCATCCCCTCTCCTGATATATTCATCGCCGCCGCCGCCCAGCGCACCAAACGCATCCGCCTTGGCACAGGCGTTCTCTGCCTTCCATTCCACCATCCCTTCCACATCGCCGAGCGCATGGCCTTCCTCGACCACCTCACCTATGGGCGCGCCATGCTCGGCATAGGCCCTGGGGCGCTGCCTACCGATATCAAGCTCTTCGCCCTCGATAACGCCCAGCTCCGGCCCATGATGGACGAGTCGCTGGATATCATTCTCAAGCTCTTCAATGCCGCAGGCCCCATCGATTACCAGGGCAAATACTGGACACTCAAAGAGGCTGAGGTCCAGGTGAAGTGCTACCAGGA
>CAMAVV010000062.1 GCA_945861815.1 Thermoflexus hugenholtzii JAD2 | reverse complement strand
GGCGAAGGTGATGGTGAGGCGCGTGAAGCCGTCCAGGGAGCGCGTGACGCTCGATGTGACGAGCCCGTTCTGCCATGTATAGGTTGTCGGCATCTTCCTCCTGTATTACTCCCCTCGCATCCAGCGGGGCTTCTTGTGATTCTGCGGCGTTGGCCTGGGCAGCGGCGCGGGCCGATTCGCCCGCGATTCCTCTGGCCCTTCGCCCATCGCACCGGCAATGGCGTCGTCGATGGTGACGGAGGCGGCCTGGTTGAGGCGGTAGTCGTCCCACTGGTGGAGGAGCCGCGCCAGCTCGCCATCAGGGAACATGCCGAGGCTTTGAGCCAGGGCGAAGTAGGGGATGGGGTCGCCGTACATGGCGCGCACTTCGGCGATCTTCTCCGCCGCCAGGGGGTGGTTGCGCACGCGCATGGCGAACTGGTGGGCGAGCACGATCGCGCGCCGACGCTTCTCCTGCCATTCGTCCATCCGCACCTCATCCATATCTGTCTATCTTTATCATAACTATCATTGTCTATTGCGCAATAGGCAGTTGGCACAGGGGGGCGGTACGACCTACCCCCTGCCCCCTCCCTGCGAGGGAAGGGGCATATCGCTTGTATATAACTAATGCCATTTGCCATAGACCAACAAAATGTCCCTCGCCTCTCAGAAGAGGGATGAAGGCCAAGGGCCGCCGAGGTCCCGTATGCCGCATCGGGAGAGAGGTCTCTTCAACAGCACGACCTCTGCGGTATACCCGTGGTGATGCTCATACGACCTACCCCCTGCCCCCTCCCTGCGAGGGAAGGGGTTCTGATGTCCCTCCCTTCGCAGGGGAGGGATAAAGGGAGAGGTCTCTTTCTCGAGAGGTCTCTGCATCTCACTTACACATACCTACCTAGTGATGTCATTGACTCGAATATTCTTACGCAACCATCACAGGCTTCATAGGCAACCCTTAGACTTCTTGCTCTGTTCCTGGAGTAGCATGTGGAGAGAGGCGATGTGATGAGGAGGGTGCAGTGATCACAACACGGCGACGTTGTCCCTCATGCAAAAGCAAGACGGTACTGAAAAGGATGAATAGCTTCCTCGCCTCGGAGTATCGCTGCAGAGCGTGCGGGGGCGATTTCATTGGAGCCAAGTTCTTCTTTGTGCGGATGGCGTGGCCCCTGAACAGTCTCACGGCTGACGAGCTCAAGCGCGCCTTGTAGAAGTATCCGCCCGGCGACCAAAAATTAAAGCCCTCCGTTTCCGGAGGGCTTTTTTCTATGCTGCGTTGCGCCGTCTACTGGCCGGGGACGCCTGTGCCGCGCTTCTTGCGCGCGATCTTGAGGCGAAGCGCTGCACGCTGCAACGACTTCGTCGCCTCTTCCAATTCCTTCGCGGCAGGCGCGGCTTTGATGGCCTCTTGCGCCTGCTTGATGGCGGCCTCTGCGCGAGCCACGTCGATCTCATCGGCGCGCTCGGCAGCATCGGCGAGGATGGTGACCTTGTTGTCGCGCACCTCAAGGAAGCCGCCCGTCACGGCAAAGGACGATTCGCCCGTGCCCTTCTTGAGGCGTATCTCGCCAGGGGAGACCATGGTGAGCAGGGGAGCGTGCATCGGCAAAATGCCAAGCTCGCCCTCGGAGCCGGGCGCGATGACCATGTCGACGTCGTCCTCCAGGAGCGAGCGCTCCGCGGTGACGATGGAGATGTGCAGTGTAGCCATAGGCGTTTAGGAATTCTGGAACGTAGGAACTTTGGAACTTAGGGCGGAAACCCTGACTTCCTGCATTCCTGACTTCCTATGTTCCTTTCTTACTTTATTGCCTTCATCTTCTCGGCCTCGGCAACAGCTTCGTCGATGCCGCCGACCATGAAGAAGGCCTGCTCCGGCAGGTCGTCGTGCTTGCCTTCGAGGATTTCCTTGAAGCCGCGCACCGTCTCCGCGATCTGCACATACTTGCCTTGGCGGCCGGTGTAGGCTTCCGCCACGAACATGGGCTGGGAGAGGAAGCGCTGAATCTTGCGGGCGCGGGCCACGGTGACCTTGTCCTCTTCCGAAAGCTCTTCCATGCCCAAGATGGCGATGATGTCTTGCAAGTCCTTGTAGCGCTGGAGCACCTTCTTGACGCCCTGCGCCGCGTCGTAGTGGTCCTTGCCGACGACGTTGGGGTCAAGGATGCGCGAGCTGGAGGTCAGGGGGTCCACGGCGGGGTAGAGGCCCTGCTCCGCGATGGCGCGCTCCAGGGCGATGACCGCGTCGAGGTGGCCGAAGGTGGTGGCGACGCCGGGGTCGGTGTAGTCGTCAGCGGGAACGTAGATGGCCTGGAAGGATGTGATGGAGCCCTTCTTGGTGGAGGTGATGCGCTCTTGCAGGTCGCCCATTTCCGTGGAGAGGGTGGGCTGATAGCCGACGGCGGAAGGCATGCGCCCGAGCAATGCTGAGACTTCCATGCCGGCGAGGATGTAGCGGTAGATGTTGTCCACGAAGAGGAGAACGTCCTTGCCCTCTTTATCGCGGAAGTATTCGGCCATGGTGAGGCCGGTGAGGGCGATGCGGAGGCGCACGCCGGGAGGCTCGTTCATCTGGCCGAAGACGAGGGCGGTCTTGGCGAGAACGCCCGACTCCTTCATCTCGCGCCAGAGGTCGTTGCCTTCGCGGGAGCGCTCGCCCACGCCTGCAAAGACGGAGTAGCCGCCGTGCTGCGTGGCGATGTTGCGTATGAGTTCTTGGATGACGACGGTCTTGCCGACGCCTGCGCCGCCGTACGCACCGATCTTGCCGCCCTTGGCGAAGGGGGTGATGAGGTCGATGACCTTGATGCCCGTCTCGAGCATCTGGGCCGTCGTCTCCTGTTCATCGTAGGCAGGGGCGGCGCGGTGGATGGGCCAGTGCTCGGTGACCTTAGCGGGGCCAAGGTTGTCCAGGGGGTCGCCGAGAACGTTGAAGAGGCGGCCCAGGGAGCCGAGGCCGACGGGAACGGTGATGGCCTGGCCGGTGTCCTTTGCCTCTGCGCCGCGCTGCAAGCCTTCGGTGGGGCCAAGGGCGAGGCAGCGCACCCAGTTGTTGCCGGTGTGCTGTTCCACTTCGAGCACCAGCTTCTCTTTGCCCATCTGTAGCTCAAGGGCGTTGAAGATCGCGGGGAGCTTATCGGGTGGGAACTCCACGTCGACGACCGTACCGATGATCTGTACCACTTTGCCTGTCGCACCTGTAGCCATGTGTCCTCCTAGCCTTCCAAGGCGGCAACGCCGCCGACGATATCGAGCAGTTCGTTCGTGATAGAACTCTGGCGTGCCTTGTTCAGCTCGAGAGTGAGGCCGCCAATCATTTCGATCGCATTCTCTGTCGCGTTTCTCATCGCCACCATGCGCGCCGATTGCTCGCTGGCGATAGCTTCTAGGAGTGCCTGGTAGACCTGCATATCGATATAGCGAGGGAGCAGGTCGTTCAGCAACGCAGGGCGGGAAGGCTCGTAGATATAGTCCACCGTGTGCTTCTTGATGGCCGACTTGTCAGCCGTCGCCCCTTCGCCTTCCATCGACTCGGCGTCGGGCACGATGGGGAGGAGCTGGCGCACCGTGGGCTTTTGCACCATGGTGGAAAGGAAGTCGGCATAGACGACGTCCACACGGTCTACCGCGCCGGAGGCGTAGTCGTCGACGATGATCTTGGTGATGGGCAGGATATTGCTGATGCTGGCCTTATCGGTCATATCGGTAAAGACGGCCTTGACCTTTTGCCCGTGGCGAATCATGAAGTCGCGGCCCTTCTTGCCGACGGTGATCACAGTGATGGCGCGCTTCTCTTCCAGGATGTGCTGCGCCGCCCTGCGGTTGAGGTTGCCGTTCAAGCCGCCGGTGAGGCCGCGGTCGGGGGTGATGTGCACCAGGAGGATGTTCTTCACGTCGCGGCGCTGGAGCAGGGGATGCGTCTCATCGCCCTCGCTGGCCTGGCCGGCAAGATGGCTCAGCACCTCGCGCATCTTGGTGGCGTAGGGTCTGCTGGCCAGGGTGCGCTGCTGGGCCCGGCGCATCTTGGAGGCGGCGATCATCTCCATCGCCTTGGTGATCTTGGCGGTGTTCTGGACGCTCTTGATGCGCCGCCGTATGTCTCTAACGCTTGGCATCTATATCCTCGGGCAGGTCAGGGACTCGCCCTTATTCCTTCTTAGTACGGAACCGTCTTCTTGAACTCTTCGATGGCGGCCTTGAGCCTGTTCTCCGCATCCGGGGGCAGGTCTTCCGTCTCGCGGATGGACTTGCCTATCTCCGGGTGGTTCGTGTTCATGAACTTGATGAAGGCCTGCTCAAAGGCGGTAACCTTGGAGATCGGCACGTCATCAAGGAAGCCGTTGACGCCGGCATAGACGACCACAACCTGGTCGGCGAGGCCCAAGGGGCTTTGGACGTCCTGCTTCAGGAGCTCCGTCATGCGCTGGCCGCGCTCGAGTTGGCGCTTGGTGGCCGCATCCAAGTCGCCGGTGCCGAACTGGGCAAAGGCGGCAAGGGCGCGGAACTGAGCCAGGTCGATGCGCAAGCGGCCGGCCACCTTCTTCATGGCCTTGGTCTGTGCTGAGCCGCCGACGCGCGAGACGGAGATACCGACGTTGACGGCAGGGCGGGTGCCTGCGTTGAAGAGGTCGGCCTCAAGGAAGATCTGGCCGTCCGTGATGGAGATGACGTTTGTGGGCACGTAGGCGGAGACGTCGCCTGCCTGGGTTTCGATGATGGGGAGGGCCGTCAGCGAGCCGCCGCCGTACTCCTTCTCCACGCGGGCCGAGCGCTCCAGGAGGCGGCTGTGGAGATAGAAGACGTCGCCGGGGTAGGCTTCACGCCCAGGGGGGCGGCGAAGCAGGAGGGACATCTGGCGGTAAGCCCAGGCGTGCTTCGAAAGGTCGTCGTAGATAATCAGCGCGTCCTGGCCCGATTCCATGAACTCTTCGCCCATGGCAGTGCCGGAGTAAGGGGCCAGGTACTGGAGCGCGGCGGAATCGGAGGCGTTGGCGGCGACGACGATGGTGTGGGCCATGGCGCCGTTCTTCTCAAGGGCGGTCACAGTCTGGCGCACCTTGGAGGCCTTCTGCCCGATGGCGACATAGATACAGATAAGGTCGCCGCCCTTTTGGTTGATGATGGTGTCTATGGCAATGGCGGACTTGCCTGTGGCGCGGTCGCCGATGATGAGCTCGCGCTGGCCGCGGCCGATGGGAATCATGGCGTCGATGGACTTGATGCCCGTCTGCACCGGGCGGTTCACGGACTTGCGGGTGACGACGTTGGGGGCCACGCGCTCCACCGGGCGGGTCTTGGTGGCCTTGATGGGGCCTTTGCCGTCGATGGGCTGGCCAAGGGCGTTCACCACGCGGCCGATCAAGCCATGGCCGACAGGGACTTCGGCCACGCGGCCTGTGGAGCGGACCTCATCGCCCTCCTTGATCCCCCTGCTCTCGCCGAAGACGATGGCGCCGACGGTCTCCTCTTCCAGGTTGAGGGCCATGCCCAACATATTGCCTGGGAATTGGAGCAACTCGCCGTAGCGAACGCCGGTGAGGCCGTGGATCCGGGCGATGCCGTCGCCGACCTCCACGATGGTCCCCACCTCAACTGTGGAGACGCCGCCTCCAAACTGCTGGATCTGCTGCTTGATGATCGTCGAGATGTCCTGGCCTTTTACTGCCATATCGTTCCCCTTGTCTTTATACCCGTTCCGCCAGGCTGCGGCGCAAGCCTTCCAGCTTTGCGCGGACGCTGCCGTCGAGGACGCGGTCGCCGACGCGTATGACGATGCCGCCGGTGATGGCGGGATCGACGCGCGCCTCGAGCTTGATCTGTTTGCCGGTGGCCGTTTGTAGCTGCATAGCGATCTGCTTCTGCTGGCCCTCATCGAGAGGCACTGCCGTGGTCACGCTTGCGCGAACGATGCCGCGATGCTCATCGAGGCGCGTATCGTAGTCGGCGGCGATGCCCTGCGCCGCGGCGACGAGCCTGCCTTTGGAGACAAGGAGCATCGCCAGGCTGAGAGCGCCGGGGCCGATGGTGGGAATCACTTGCTTGAGGACATTCTGCTTGGCGGCATCGGCTACGCGGGGGTTCTCCAAAAAGCCGGCAAGCTGGGCGTTGGAGGAGGCCTCCGCAAGGTCGTGAAGGTCCTCCTGCCACTTGTCCAGGCCATTGGACGCCTTGGCGATATCGAATACCGCCTGGGCGTACCGCTTTGTCGAGCCGCGTTCCGGCATGCTTACTCGTTCCCCACAGGTTCAAGGAGCACGGAGCACGGTTCAGGGCTCTCAGAGTTCTTCCTCATTGACCTTGTCCCTTGCTCCATGTCCCTAGTTCTTCCCTATGCTTCCACTCTGTGCCAGCGCCTCATCGATGAGGCGCTTGTGCTGGTTCTTGTCCAGTGCCGCGTTGACGACCTTGCTCGCCGCCGCGATGGTGAGGTCGGCGAACTGCCTGCGCAGTTCCTCCACGGCGGCATCGCGCTCGGCGGCGATCTCCGCCCTAGCGCGCACGATGATGGCGTCGGCCTCCGTCTTTGCCTGGCCCTTCGCCTCATCGCGGATGCGGTCGGAGACTTGATGGGCCTGGGCGACGATGCCCCGTCCCTCTTGCCGCGCCTGCTCGATCTGCGCCTTGATGCCTTCCTCCGCCTTTGCAGTGTCGGTCTTCAATCGATCGGCCTGCTCCAGGCTCTCCTTGATCTTCTGAGAGCGCTGGTCCAGCATCTTGAGGACCGGCTTGTAGAGGACAAAGTACAGCGCCAGGATCAACAGAGAAAAGTTGATGACCTGAGCTATCAGACCCGGCAGATTTATACCCATCTGGCCTCCTTCCAACGGCGAACCACGGCCACGCCGGCCGCTTCACCGCCGAAGCGTCGTCTCTGCGACGGTTAGTGTTTAGAGAACGAAGGCGATAACAACGCCGAGCAAAAGGGCATAGATCGCGATGGCTTCGGCAAAGGCCAAGCCGAGGATCATGTTTGCGCGGATCTTGCCTTCAGCCTCCGGGTTGCGACCGAGGGCCTCCATGGCCTTCGACGCGATCAGACCGATGCCTAACCCAGGGCCGATGGCGCCCAACCCGATCGCGAGACCGATGCCGAGCGGCTTAAGATCGGTCGGTTCAGCCGCTGCCTGCGCCAAGATTCCAAATAACTCGCTCATCCGTACTCCTCCTGATTCGATTGCCTATCGAAATTCTGCACTGCTCGATATGTAACCGGGGAATCCCCCCGGTGCTAGTGCCCTGCTGCGTGCTCCTCCGCCTTCCCGTGCCCGTGCCCTTCATCGCCATGCTCGCCTTCGTGCGAGGCGACTGCCATCGAGGCGAAGACCAGGGTCAGCGCCGCGAAGACGAGGGCCTGAATCATACCGACGACCGTCTCCATAAAGAAGGGCAGGATGAAGATGCCCGCCATGACCGGCAAGAGGAAGAGGAACGAGAAGAGCAAGATCTCGCCGGCGAACATGTTGCCCAAGAGACGGAAGCTGAAACTGATGATCCTGGCTACTTCACCGATGATCTCCAGGATGCCCACGAAAAAGCCGATGGGCCCTTGCTTGAAGTTGATAAAGCGCGAGGCGTAGCCCCTGAAGCCGTTGGCCTTGATGCCCCAGAACTCGATAAAGAACATGGCCACCAGCGCCAGGGCCAGTGTGTTCATGAGATCGGTGTTGGCGCTGCGCAGGTATGGCAGAAGCCGTCCCACCGTCTTTCCTTCGATCGCCACCGTCTCGGCGTTATCGCCCACCTGGACGGCCACCTCGCCGTGGCGGGCCTCCCAGTGGTCGAAGTCCCAATACTCGTGAACGCGCAGTTCCTTGATCTTCTTATAGCCGATGGGTATCAGGCGCGTGCCCTCTTCGCCATCAAAGATGACCAGCCGGTCCTTCGCGATATCGCGCTGGAAACCGGCAAGGACTTCCGCAGGCGGCTTCTCATAGGCGATATCGTGATGGCCGTGGGCCTCTTTGTTCTTGACGAGAGCTATCTCTTCCAGGCCCGCATCCTTGCGGTCCTTGTTCAAATCTTCCACATAGTCTTTGAGCTCGTGGGAGATGATTTCCTCTGCCGGCTCAACCTTCCCGATCGTGCCGTAGATAGGAAGAAGCGCCGTCCAGTTGGCGATGAGGATAAAGATAAAGAGCGTCGCGACCAGAGGGAGGAAGACGCGTCCCCACTTGGGGCCCGCCATCGACTCCGCCAGGTCAGCAAGCCAGCCGACGATGGCTTCGAAGAGGTTCTGTAAGCGCGAGGTTGGGACGAGCTTCATCTTGCGCGTCGCAAGGATTGCCAGGATGAGAACGATACCTATCGCAACCCAGGCTGCGATCAAGCTGTTCGTGAGGTCCCACTTGCCGAAGATATTATTGCCGACGGTCTCGGCGGCAAGCTGGACGTGAGCGATGGGAGAGTTGAGGAATAGCCGCCCTATAACGGTAGCGACGACAGCGAGCAGGACAAAGAACCAGATTTTCTGCTTACG
>CAMAVV010000061.1 GCA_945861815.1 Thermoflexus hugenholtzii JAD2 | reverse complement strand
CTTGGCCGCAGGCTTCTTCGCGAACCGCACTTGAAGGTCGTAGCCCATCGCGATAGCCGCGAGCGCCAGCGTATCAAGGCGGGGGCTGTGCTGGGCAGATTCCAAGCGGCTGACGACGTGCGGATGCACTTTCATCCGGCGAGCCAGCTCGGTTTGGGTGAGGCCCAAACGTTTACGGGTATCTACAAGCCGAACGGCAGCTTTGAATCGAGGCCCCAGCTTGTCATACTCAAGAGCAAGCCGGGGGTTGCCTTCGAGTCTTTTATCGCGATATTCCTTATAAAGCATAGAACGCAGCCCCTTTCGTACTTATCTCATCTCCCTGAAAGGATGCCTACTCTTCCAATCCATCAAGCGGTTCACAGCCAAGTCAGCCTGTAGGGTGTCAAGTTTTTGTGTTGTCTTACGCCATGAGTGCACGAGGATGAACTTGCCAAGGTGTTCGCCATACGCGATCCGAATGCCTCCTGGCCTTAGTTCAAACAGGCGCGCCTTCCTGTCAATCATCCTTGTGTACTTCCCGCCCAGGCGAGGGAGATCGAAGCCGCGCTCCATGAGCAAGTCAATGGAACGAAAGACTGCGGACAGCTCCGCCTCATTGCTGAGCCTATCCAGAAAATCCTGGACAGGGCATCGTCCTCGCCTGTCACGGTAGAAGTCCACTTCCGCCATGGGCAGAGTATCGCAAATATGCGATAGTTCGTCAATCAAGACGCAGGCGGGGAAAGAGTATCGTCAGCTTACCGCTTCGCCTCAGCCGCCAGGCGCGTCAGCGTCACAAAGTCAGATGCCTTTAGGCTCGCGCCGCCCACAAGGCCGCCGTCGACCTCCGGCTGGCCCATGAACTCAGTGATGTTTTGGGGCGTCACGCTTCCTCCATAGAGGATGCGCACCTTTTGCGCGAAGGCATCGCCGTACTGCTTGGCGAGAAGGCGGCGGATGAGGCCGCTGGTCTCATTGGCGATGGCGCCCGTCGCCGCGCGCCCGGTGCCGATGGCCCAGATAGGCTCGTAGGCCACAACGATGGAGTCGCTCGCAGGAACGCCTGCAAGGCCGCCTTTTACCTGGCGCGTGATGAGTTCTTCCGTCTTGCCGCCTTCGCGCTCCTCAAGCCGCTCGCCGACGCACATGATGGGCTTAAGGCCGTTTGCCAAGGCAGCCAGCATCTTCTTGTTGATGAGAGCGTCGTCTTCGTGGAAATACTGCCGCCGTTCGGAGTGGCCCAGGATAACGTAGTCGGCGAAGCCTTTGAGCATGCCGGGCGAGACTTCGCCTGTGAAAGCGCCCTTCGCCTCGTGATGCATATTCTGCGCGCCGACGCGGATAGATGAACCCCTGAGGACGTGCGCCACAGAGGGCAGCGAGATAAAGGGCGGACAGATGAGCTTCTCCACGCCCTTCAGCGGGTCAAGCTGGGGAAGCATCTCCTCTACCAAGGCCTTCGCCTCAGCGAGGGTGGTATTCATCTTCCAGTTGCCCGCGATAAGGGGAGTACGCCTCATGCTCTCTTTCCCTAGTTCCTGGCTTCCTACTGCTCTATCTTTATGCGCCGAACTTGTTTAGTTTGAAGGCGTTCGCCATCGCCAGCACCAGCGAGGCAGAGCCGGGGAACTGGCCCAGGGAGCCTTTGGCGCAGTTGCGCTCGGTGAACTTCGCGATGCCGTCCTTGCCCGAGTACTTGCCATGAAGGAGGATCGGCACAGGATGCCAGCTGTGGGCCTTGAGGACGGACGGCGTCGAGTGATCGCCCGTGATGACAAGAACGTCGGGCTTGAGCGCCAACACCTCTGGGAGATAGGCATCGAACTCTTCGATCATCTTTACCTTGCGCGCGAAGTCGCCGTCCTCGCCTGCGGAGTCGGTGTACTTGTAATGGATAAAGAAGAAGTCGTGTTCTGCCCAGTGGCGCTTGAGCGCGGCGAGCTCCTCCCTGAAGGAGTTGCCGCCGTTGAGTATCTTCATGCCGACGATGCGCGACAGGCCGCGATACATGGGATAAGCGGAGATGCAGGCCGGGTTCAGCAGGAACTGCTCAGCCATGCTGGGCACCTTGGGCATCATCGAAAAGCCGCGCACCAAGCCCATGTTCGCCCGCTTCTCCTTGGCGAGAAGCTCGCGCACCTGCTTGGAGAACTGGTTCGCCACCTTCGCCATCTTCTCCGAGCCGGGGGCTAAAGCCCGCACTTCCAAGGGCGGCTTCCCCTCGCGCTGGGGGTCGCTGTCGCTCACCTCATCCAAAAGCCCTTCGCCGCTGAAGACGGCGACGAATCGATGGTCTTTCACCGGGTAGACCTTCACCTTTGCCCCATCGAGCTTCGCCGCGTTCAGCCGCTCCGCAAGTGGGGCCGACTCCTCAGTCGGGATGCGGCCTGCGCGGCGGTCGGTGATAGTGCCGCTGGCGTCCACCGTGCAGAAGTTGCCGCGCGCCGCCACGTCGCCTTTATCGAGCTCGATGCCTGTGCCAAGGGCCTCCATCACGCCGCGCTTGATGAGATATTTCAGGGGGTCGTAGCCAAAGAGCGCCAGGTGTCCAGCACCACTGCCGACGGTGATGCCGGGATAGGCGGGAATCGTTAAGCCAAGGGCGCTCTCGGCAGCTAGCGTATCGAGATGTGGCGTCTTGGCTGTCTCTAGCTCCGACTTGCCACTCTCGTTGGGAAAGCCGCCGAGGCCATCTGCGACGAGCAAGACGATTTTGGTGGGCGTCTGCTGAGCGATCTCTGTGATATAGGGGAATGACATGAGAAGCCTTTCGATTACTTGTCCATGAGCGCGGCGACCCCAGGAAGCGTTTTGCCTTCCAGGAGTTCCAGGGCTGCCCCGCCGCCGGTGGAGACGTGACTTATCTTAGAGGCAAGGCCCAGCTTGTGGATAGCCTCTGCCGTAGAACCGCCGCCGACGATGGTGGTGGCCTTGAGGCTCGCCACGGCCTTCGCGACACCTTCGGTGCCGGCGGCGAACTTGGGCATCTCGAAGACGCCCATAGGGCCGTTCCAGACGACGGTCTTCTGGCGCTTTAACTCATTCGCAAAGAGTTCGACGGTCTTGGGGCCGATATCGAGAATCATCCAGCCTGGGGAGACGGCATTTGGCGCGACGGTTTTTGCATTGGCATCGGCAGCGAACTTATCGCCTATCGCGACGTCCACGGGAAGGAGGAGAGGAATGCCTCGCTTCTTGGCCTTGGCCTCTACTGCAGCGGCTTTCGCCATCATCTCCGGCTCCAAGAGCGACGTCCCAACCTCATAGCCGCGCGCCTTGAAAAAGGTGGCGCACATGCCGCCGCCGACCATCATGGCGTCAACGCGGTCGGCCATATGCTCCAGCATCGCCAGCTTGTCGCTGACCTTCGCCCCGCCAACGACAGCAGCCATGGGACGGTCAGGGTTCGTCACTGCGCCCAGAAGGAACTTCAGTTCCTTTTCCATCAGGAAGCCGGCGACCGATGGGAGATCCTTCGTTACGCCCTCTGTAGAGGCATGGGCCCGGTGCGCAGAACCAAAAGCGTCGTCAACGTAGACCTCGGCCAGGGAGGCGAGGGACTTCGCGAAGGCCGGGTCGTTCTTCTCCTCCTGGGGGTGGAAGCGCACGTTCTCCAGCATCAGCACCGCGCCAGGAGCAAGGCTCTTCGCCGCCGCTTCAACCTCAGGGCCGATGCAGTCCTTCGCCATCTGCACTGGCTTGCCGAGCAGCTCGCCCAGTCGCTTTGCGGTGGGAGCAAGGCTTTCTTTAGGATTCGGGCCTTTGGGGCGTCCCATGTGGGAGCAGAGGATAACCTTTGCCTTTTGGTCGAGGAGGTACTTAATAGTGGGTAGCGCCTCCCGGATGCGGCTATCGTCCGTGATGGCGTTGGTCTCACGGTCCATGGGAACGTTAAAGTCAACCCGCACCAGGACGCGCTTGTTCGCAACGCTGATGTCTTTGACAGTCTTCTTTGCCATGTCTCGTCACTACGTCCTAATCCCTAAGTTCCTGAGTTCCCATGTTCCTTCCACTACCTCTTCGTCTCCTCGATCTCGAACCGGGAGAGTTCGACGATGGGGTTCGCCAGGAGCTTCTTGCACATCTCCTGCACCTGGGCTGAGGCCGCCTCTTTGCTCGCCGCCTCAACCTGCACCTCGAGAAACTTGCCGACGCGGACGCTGTTTACCGACTTGAATCCCAGGCTATGAAGTCCGCCCTTCACCGTCACGCCTTGCGGGTCGTTCACGGTAGGCTTGAGCGTCACGTATATCTTCGCGAGATAGTTCATGTCGTTTGTCCTATATTTTCTCCTCTCTGCCCTGGCGGGAGAGAAAGAGAGGGGGTTATCCTCCGGCTCCTGTCGGCAGCGGGTGTCCCGTCAGCCGTTGGTAGACTTCTTTATAGCGTTTCGCCGTCTGGTCGATGACCTCTTGCGGGAGGCGCGGCCCTGGCGGCTCTTTGTTCCAGCCGCTGGCGTTCAGCCAGTCGCGCACATACTGCTTATCGAGTGGCTCTTGCGGCCTGCCTGGTTTGTAGTCGGCGGCAGACCAAAATCTGCTGGAGTCGGGCGTCAGAACTTCATCGATGACGATGAGCTTGTGGTCGAGGATGCCGAACTCGAACTTCGTATCTGCGATGAGGATGCCCCGGCTCTGGGCGTAGGCGTGGCCTGCGTTGTAGAGAGCCAGGGTTGCCTCCCGCACGTGGGCCGCCAGAGTCTTGCCGATGAGCCGCTCCACCTCTGCGAACAAGATGTTCTCGTCATGGCCTTTGGTGGCCTTGGTTGTAGGCGTGAAGAGCGGCTCATCGAGGCGCTGGCTATCGACGAGGCCCTTAGGTGCAGGCACACCGCCGATGGTCGCGTCTTTCTTATACTCGCTCCAGGCAGAACCAGCGAGGTAGCCGCGGACGACGCACTCGACTGGCAGGGGTTTCGCCTTCTTCACCAGCATTGCCCTTCGCGCAATTTCAAGGGGCAAGTCAGGGAAATGCTCCCCTACTTTAGCCTTGTCATAGCCCATCGCCAAGAAGTGGCTGGGGATGACATGGGAGAGCTTTTGAAACCAGAAGTTGGAGAGCTCCGTGAGAACAACGCCCTTTTCAGGAATGCCATCGGGCAAGACAACATCAAAGGCGGAGAGACGGTCGGTGGCGACGATAAGAAGGGCATCGCCCAAATCGTAGATGTCGCGCACCTTCCCTCGGTGAGAGAG
The DNA here is from genome assembly GCA_945861815.1 of Thermoflexus hugenholtzii JAD2. GTDB lineage: Bacteria > Chloroflexota > Dehalococcoidia > SHYB01 > SHYB01 > VGPF01. The sequence continues at coordinate 3,314 of CAMAVV010000061.1, read as the reverse complement.
ATGCGGCAGGTTCGTTTCAGAGATTGCGAGAGGCATTAAGGCGTTTGTCGCGGCAGGCGTCCAGTGTCGAACGCGCCTTTGGGAAGGCCTGGTTAGTGTAACACAGAGCGCCGATCCATACGCAAAATACATGCCGGCGCCGCTGTATACCCGCTGGCGAGTTGTACAATGAAACTGAAGCCATGGATGACACTGAGTTTCTCCGCAAGCTGCAAGATAAGATAGAGGGTGCCACCGGCACGCCGATCCAACTGGAGATCGACCGGGAGGATAAGCGGCGTTTGCTTGTGGACCTTGGCACAACGCCAGTGAAGGTTACCCTGGGCGCGGATGTGTTGGAAAACGCAGGGCTGGCGCGCATGTTCAGCCAGTACGCCATCCTCTGTCTCAAAGAGCGCCGCGTCGTCCAGGAGCAGGAGTTTCTCCTCTACCTGCGGCGGAACTAGGCTAGGATCAAGGAACATCGTCCTACACCAACCTGCCTTCCAACTATCCCATCTCTCATTCAGCGTTCTCGGTGATTTCAGTGGATAAACCTTCCGTCCCTTGCTCCTCGCCCCTGACTTCCTAGTTCCTTTCCCTCTCCCTCCCTCCTTGTTCCAAGGTTCCTCGCCCCTCTCCTTTTTTGCTACAATGCTCCGCGCCACTTGAATCTGTAAGGAGCCTCTCATGGCCTTTTTTCACTGGTCTGACTATTGCAGCCGCCACCTGGAGTCTGCATCTGCCTTCTCCGGCCACAAGCCATTCCCCATGCCCGGCGCAAAGCCTAAGTACACCCGCGATAAGCAGTTCAATCTTCACCACATCAAGATAGAAGTAGCGATCGACCATGCCAAGGGCAAGATCACCGGCACAAGTTCACTTACCCTTTCGCCCTTTGTTGACGGCCTGGAGAGCGTCACCCTGGACGCCATCGGCCTGACGATCCTTGGCGTGAAGCTGAACGGGTCGCAAAAGCTGGACTTCGACCTGGGGAACGAGACCTTCAAGGTGAAGTTGGGCTCGCCGTTGAAGGCGGGACAACAGACAGTCGTCTCCATCGACTATGAAGGGCACCCACGCAAAGGCCTCTACTTCGTCGGGCCGGACGAGGGCTACCCGAAGAAGCTGCCGCAGATATGGACCCAAGGCGAGGACATGGACACCCGCTACTGGGCCCCGTGCTACGACTTCCCCAACCTGCGCGCCACCAGCGAAGTGATCGCCACGGTCCCTGAGAAGTGGTTCGCCCTCTCCAACGGCAAGCTGGTGAAGACGGCGCACGATACGGCTAAGAAGACGAAGACCTACCACTGGAGCCAGCAGCAGCCTCACGTCACTTACCTCATCACCCTGGCCGCCGGCGAGTTCGTCGAACTGGACGACTCGAAGAACGGCATCCCGATGAAGTACTACGTGCCGCCGGGGATGGAGGAGCAGGGCCGCCGCACCCTTGGCAACACGCCCAAGGCAATGGAGGTCTTCCAAAAGCTCATCGGCGTGCCATACCCCTGGGACAAGTACGACCAGATATGCGTGGAGGACTTCATCTTTGGCGGCATGGAGAACACCACGGCGACGACGCTGACGGACATGGTCCTCCACGACGCCCGCGCCCACATCGATTTCACCGCCGACCCGCTCGTCGCCCATGAGCTGGCCCACCAGTGGTTCGGCGATCTGCTGACCTGCAAGGACTGGTCCCACGCCTGGCTCAACGAAGGCTTCGCCACCTACTTCGAGGCGCTCTTCACCGAGCAGCACCTTGGCGAGGACGAGTTCAAGCTCGAGATGTACCACAACGCCCAAAATTACTTCAGCGAAGACTCCGGCCGCTATCGCCGTTCCATCGTCACCCGCGTCTACGACGACCCGGTGGAACTCTTCGACCGCCATCTCTACGAGAAGGGCTCTCTTGTGCTGCACATGCTGCGCTACGTCCTGGGCGACGAGCTTTTCTTCAAGTCCATCAAGCGCTATGTGGAGAAGAACCGCAACGGCGTGGTGGACACGGAAGACCTCCGCCGTGCCGTGGAAGAGACGACGGGCAAGACCATGGAGCGCTTCTTCGACCAGTGGCTCTACAAGGCAGGCCACCCCAGTTTCAAGGTCACCTATGGCTGGGACGACGACACCAAGATGGCCAGCGTCACCATCGCCCAAACCCAGGACGTCGATGCTGAAACCTCTATCTTCCATATGCCTATCGTCATCGATTTCCATTGGGAGGGCGGCAGCAAGAGCTTCAAGTTCAATATCGAGGAGAAGGAGCACCGCTTCCACATCCCCCTGGAGCAGAAGCCGCTGATGGCGCGCTTCGACCCTGGCAACTTCATCCTCAAGTCCCTGGAGGAAGAGGCGCCGAAGGAGATGCACCTCTACCGCCTCAAGAAAGACCCCGATTGCATAGGGCGAATCTTCGCGGCGCACGCCCTCGCTAAGGTCGGCTCCCAGGACTGCGTCGACGCTCTCAAAGAGGCCGTCATGAGCGAGAAGTTCTGGGGCGTGGCCGCCGAGGCTGCCGAAGCCCTGGGGACAGTGAAGTCGAAGGTTGCGGGCGCGGCCCTTATCGAATGCCTCGCCGTTAAGCATCCCAAAGCGCGCAAGGCTGTAGTCGCCGCCTTAGCCGAGTTCAAGGAAGAGGCCGTCGCCGAGGCGATGGTCAATATCTTAGAGAAGGGCGACGAGAGTTACTTCGTTGAGGGAGCGGCGGCGCACACCCTGGGCAAAACCAAATCGGCCAAAGCCTTTGATGTCCTCAAGAAGACGCTAGCGAAGGAATCGTTCATGGACGTGATTCGCAGCGGCGCTCTCACCGGCCTTGCCGACCTGAAGGACGAACGCGGCCTAGACGTCGCGAAGGACTGGGCGAAGTATGGCCACTCCGAGCCGGTGCGCATGGAGGCCATCTCTACCGTGGCGAAACTGGGCGAAGACAAGAAGGAGACGGTAGATTTCTTAACCGACTATCTGGCCGACCTCCAACTTCGCGTTCGCCTGCGCACCGCCGTTGCCCTGGAGACCCTCGGCAACGGCAAAGCTGTCGGCCCGCTCGCGGCGCAAGTAGACCGAGAACTCGATGGGCGCGTGCGGCGCCGCTTCAAAGAAGCAGTGACGTCTATCCGCCAAGGCTCCAAGGGCAAGGAAGAGGTCAACAAGCTGCGGGAGGACCTGGACAAGCTGTTAGGCGATAACAAGGCCCTGCGCGACCGCGTGGAGAAGATGGAGTCAAAGCTTACGCCGCCAAAGGCGAGCTAGCAACCTCTCCCTTTATCCCTCCCCTGAGAAGGGAGGGACAATATGCTTTCAACTCGCCGACGCGACACCTAAAGCCA
>CAMAVV010000060.1 GCA_945861815.1 Thermoflexus hugenholtzii JAD2 | reverse complement strand
GGGCGCGGGCTTGTCGTCGTCGCCGCCACAGGCAACAAGCACCATACTGACGACCATAGCCAGGACAAATGCGGTCAGCGGTAATTTTCTAAAATGTAGCATCTTTCCTCCTTGTCGATCCTTTTGTTTCTGGAGCCTCATACCATGATGTACGTCTTGGACGCTCTCTACAGTTCTTCTTCAGCGGGCCTCCTTGTACTTCTCAGGAACGGTCCTTTACCTAGGTCACTGATGAGGTGGACGGGATTATATAACAGACTGAGCTATCTGCAAAGGCAACCGTCAAGTGTACATAAGGACTAACCGATACGACCTCGCAGCTTCGGGTCGAGGACGTCCCGGATAGTGTCGCCGAGCATGTTGAAGCCGAAGACAGTCAGGCTGAGGAATACGCCAGGGAAGACACCGATCCAGGGGGCGGTGGTCAGAACGTCCCTGCCTTCCTGGCTGATCATGTAGCCCCAAGAGGGATTAGGAGGGGGCGGCCCCAACCCCAGGAAGCTGAGGGAGGCTTCTAAAAGAATGGCGTTGCCAACCTGCACGGAGCCTATCACGAGGATCGGCGCAATGATGTTCGGAAGGATATGGCGAATGAGGATGCGGCCACTCCCTGCTCCCAATGCTTTGGCGGCTTCAACGTACATGTTGGGCTTTACGGCCAGGACTGCGCCTCGGACGATGCGAGCGGAACTTGGCGTCATGACCACTGCAATCGTTAAGATCAGCTTGTCAGTTCCCGGCTCCAATATCGAGATAAGGGCAAGAGCGAGCACCATCGTGGGGATAGACATGATCGCGTCGATGATGCGCTGAAGGACGATATCAACGAAGCCTCCGAAGTAACCGCTGAGCATTCCAATAATCGTTCCGACTGTGGTGCCTATGAGGACGGAAACGATGCCCACGGTCAAGGAGACCCGGCCGCCGTGGACAACACGGCTGAAGACATCCCGGCCTACTTGGTCTGTGCCGAACCAGTGATCCCAGCCGGGCCCGGTGAAAGGCCGTCCGACACGGGTCTTCGTCGGGTCGAATTCAGCGATCAACGGCGCAAATATGGCTGACGCCAGCAAGAGAACGATGAGGATGCCTGCCGCGGTGCCGATGGGCTCCCTTTTCGCGAAGCGCAATGAGCGCCTCACCAGTGAGATTGCCTTGTAGCGCGCGCCTGCGATGGGTGCCGTTGCGACTGCTGTGTTCATCGGTGTTGCCGGCCCATGTTACGAGTACCGGATGCGGGGGTCGAGCCACCCGTAGGAAAGATCAACGACAAGGTTCACGAACATAGTGATGCTGGCGATGAGCATGACATTTGCCTGGATCTGGGTGTAGTCCCGGTGGGTCACTGCCTCCAATGTAAGCCTGCCCAGGCCCGGCAAACCAAAGATGACTTCGATGATGATGGTGCCGCCTAACAGATAGGCCAATTGCGTGCCGATGATGGTGACGACAGGGATGAATGCATTCCGTAACGCATGGCGGAAGATGACGACCCTTTCGGTCAAGCCCTTCGCGCGCGCCGTCCTGACGTAGTCTTCCCGGAGGACTTCCAGCATGGCGGAGCGCGTCATGCGCATGGTGGTGGCTGAGAGGCCAAAGCCCAGAAGGAGCGATGGGAACAGGAACTGAAGCAGGTTTCCGCCTGGGCTATCGGCAAAACTTTGGTAGATCACCGGCGGTATCCAGCGGAACTGGACAGAGAAGAATACGAGGAGCATGGTTGCGATCCAAAAGCTGGGCACGGAGAGACCGACGAGGCTGACGAACCGCGCGATCAGATCCGGAAAGGTATTGCGCTTAAGAGCCGCGATGATGCCCGCCGGCAAAGCCACTGCGATACCAACGACGGAGGAGAAAACCGCTAGCTCCAGGGAGATGGGGAAGGTGCGCGCGATCTCATGGGTGACTGGCTGGCGCGTCCAGAGAGAGATGCCCGCATCGCCCGTCAAGAGGCCCCCGATCCAGTTAAAGTATTGGGTGAGAAAAGGCTTATCGATGCCAAGGATCGCGCGAATCTGGTTCTCGGCATCTTTGGTGAACCCGAAGGAGCCGGATTCCGAAGCCATCGCCACGATTGTGTCCCCAGGAAAGAGCCGGACAAGGGAAAATATCATCATCGAGACGATCACAAGGGCTGGGATCGTAACGAGGACGCGCTTGAGGATGTAATCGCGCATCGGTGAAGGGCTGCTGCCTTTCCTTATTCTTCCTGAGGTGTACGGCGCATCGCGTTTGCGTGGATGGCTCGTTCACACGAGTCCATAGAGCTTGGCGGCGTTCTCGCAGACGATGGCCTGGCGGTCAGCATCGGGGATGTTCACGAACATGTTGTCGATGATGCGGCGGCTATAGGGCCAGTCACAGCCGTGATGCGGATAGTCGGTGGACCACATGATGTTGCCGACACCGGCGGCATCGCGATTCTTGATGGCGAAGGGCTCGTTGATGAAGGTGATGCGCCAGTTGCGGTGGTAATACTCGCTCGGCGTGAGCTTGAGGGCGGAGTTGGTCCAGGTGCGGTTGCGCCACCAGAAGTCGTTCATGTGCTCCAGGAACATCGGGATCCAGCCCGCGCCCACCTCAACGCCAACCACCGTGAGCTTGGGGTAGCGATCGAAGATGCCTGCGTAGATCATCTTGGACATGGCGGCCGATATGTGGGCGATGCCGCCGCCCATCTCCGCTAGCCCAGGGAGGCCTTGCTTGCCGCCAACCATTTCTGCTGCAGCCTTGGCGCTTCCAGGCGCGCCACGCTTGGACTTTTGCAGGATATCTCCGTGGATGTGAACGATCATGCCCTCTTGCTCAGCCGCCGCCCAGAACGGCTCGTCCTGCCGGCTGACGTTCTCTTCTCCCGAGGGCCATGCGCTGATGACAACGCCTTTGAAGCCATGCTTCTTTGCCTGGCGCATCTCGGCGACTGCTGTTTCGACGCCGAGGTTCGGCATCTGAGCGATAGCAACCAGCCGTGAGCGGTCCGCGGCGGCAAAGTCGTCGTATATCCAGGTGTTGTAGGCCTCGACGCCTGCGCGGTGGAAGGCGTCATCTTCGTTCGCCATGAAGTATTGCATGGTGCGCTGAGAGGGGAAGAGCACTTCGGCGTCGACACCATCTTGGTCTTGTTCTCCCAGGCGCGGCTTCCCCAGGTAGCAGCCTTGGTTGATCGACTGATAGGTGGAGCCGTACCAGTGGAACTTCTCGTAAGGCTTACCTGCCGCGGTCACAAGGCCGATAGGCATGGGTGGCGCGCCGCGAACGAACTCCCAGGCGTCGCCGCCCATGGGGTCCTTCACGATGTGCGGAATGCGGTCGTGGAATTTCTTGGGGACGTAACGCTGCCACATATCGGGAGGTTCGATCGTGTGGCCATCGGCGGAGACAACGCGGTATGTTTTTGACATAGGACTATCTCCCAAAAGGTCATGAATTCTGCGAAGCAGAAGTAACCTGGCTCCGAACCACCAGAGGCGCGATACCTAAGTTAGTTATTGAATGGCAGGCCATCACCCATGCGCAAACCTGTCAAGACAAGTGAACCTTCGCGCAGAATAGCTACATATCCCCGCAACATTTCTTGACGCTCTTTCGCAGGGGTATGCTATTATGCGTTGAGCTATCGGTTACTTATGTATCGGCGTCCTCCCCCTCTCTTCCCCACGTGCCCTTTCATAAGCGACCTGGGTTGGAACCATTGCGGAGTGAAAGGCCGGTACGCGCGTGAGCTGGGATAAACCCGATTATTGGGAAATGCTAATCCGGAGAAGCCTCTCTCGCTTCTTCATGCTTCGCGCCCTCTACGACAAGCCGTCACACGGCTATCGCCTCAAGGAGGCAGTGCGCCAGGCCGCCGAGGGTTGCTGTGAGCCGACGGATGCGATGATTTACCCCGCCCTCAAGGAACTCGTTGAGAATGGCTATGTTGAGGTGAAGAGCGAGTCGCAGGGCGCACGAGAGCGGAAAGTCTGCACCCTAACGCCCAAGGGTGTCGAAGCGTACAAGGCGGCGGCGACGGCGTGGGCATCGGTGCTGCCGCACATCCAGGACGCGATAGACGTTGCGAAGACGGCGAAGGGTGAGATGAGTGAGCGGGAAGCGGTTGCGGCAAAGTAAGTAGCGGGAGTATTCTGCAGAAACCAAAGAGGGGCGCTTGATCGAGCGCCCCTCTTCTTTATCTCGCGCTGTTCTTTGCCGTTAGCGATTGCCTTCGATAAGCCTTTTGGCGATGAGCATCTTCTGGACTTCAGATGTGCCTTCGTAGATCTCCGTGATCTTGGCATCGCGGAAGCAGCGCTCGACGATACTGCCCTTGAAGTAGCCATAGCCACCGTGAATCTGGACGGCCTTGGTTGCCACCCACATGGCGGCCTCAGCGGCAAAGAGCTTGGCCATGGAGGACTCTTTGCTGAAGGGCTTTCCGGCATCGCGCAAGGCGGCGGCCTGATGGGTCAGGAGGCGCGCTGCCTCGACACGTGTCGCCATCTCGGCGAGCATGAACTGGATACCTTGATGCTGAACCAGAGGAACTTTGAAGCTCTTGCGCTGCTGTGCCCATGCGAGGGAGGCGTCCAAGGCCGATTGGGCGATGCCAGTGGCCTGGGCCGCAACGCCCATGCGCGAGACCTCGAGAACCTGAAGGAGATTCTTGTAGCCTTGGTCTTCCTCGCCGATGCGATTGGCGATGGGAACTTCCACGTTATCGAAGAAGAGTTCGGCGGTGGTGGAGGCGATGATGCCGATCTTCCCATGCTGCCTCTTGATGGTGAATCCCTTGCTGTTCCTGGGGACCATGAGGATGCAGATGCCCTTGCTGCCTTTGCTCTTATCTGTGGTCGCGGCGATGATGAAGTGGGTTGCGCCATCGGCACACGAGATAAAGGTCTTTGAGCCATTGAGGACGTATTTATCGCCCTTGCGGGTGGCGGTGGACTCCAGAGCAGAGGCGTCGGAGCCGGCGTTAGGCTCGGTAAGGCCAAAGGCGCCGACGAGCTTGCCATTGTTCAACGGCTCGAGAAAGGCCTTCTTCTGGGCCTCATTCCCGAACCGTGAGATGACGGGGCCGTAGAGGCCGATCTGAACCGCGAGAATCGTGCCGATGCCTGCATAAGCGCGGCAGATCTCTTCGACGGCGATGATGGTTTCAGTCGCGCCGCCGCCGGAGCCGCCGTGGGCAGGATCGACGCCGATGCCCATAAGGCCAACTTCGCGCATCGACTCAAAGATATCGAGAGGGAATTCTTCCGATTCGTCGAGCTTGAGCGCCCTGGGGGCGATGACCTTATTGGCAAAGTCCCGGGCCATTTTCTGTATCTGGAGCTGGGACTCGGTAAGATGGAGCATCGTCGCGTGACCTCTTTGACACCGGGATAGCCCGGATAGTGTACCGCAAAAAGAGACGCCCCGAGGAGTCATCGGGGCGTCTTGTCACAAGTGAAAAGTGTCTTGCGCTATGAGGCCTTGCGCATCTTGGCGATCTTCTTGATCGGCTTCTTGGCTACCTTCTTTACGGGCAGTTTGACGGGCTTGTTGAGAACAGGGCGAGGCGCGCCGCCGGTGGCCTTAAAGAGCAGCCCATCGAGCTCTTCATTCATGTGGTAGATGGCGTTCCAGATGATCATCGCGTTCTCCCAGGTGGCGTTGGGGAAGTCGCGCGACGGCTTTTCCTGGACGAGCATCAGCTCGCTTGTCTTGACGATGGTGTCGTAGATCGCGCCTGCCTTGCTCTTCTTCCACTTAGTGGGGAAGTCGAGGGACATGACGCTCTTGTGGAACTCAACGGTCCAGAACGAGAGAAGGTCGCGGAAGGCGCGGGCGTCGTCGGCCTGGAGGCGCTCCTTGCGATAGGCGAGCCATCGCAGGGCATCGGCGCGCATGAGAGAGGCGCTGTTGTCCTGGCGAGAGGCCTTGGCGGCATCGTAGGAATCCTGGGCGGAGCGGGCAGCGGCCATGGCATCGGCGCGTTTCTCTTGTGGCAGCAGCATGTAGTCTTGGATGAGCTGCATGCGATTCCACTCGGGGCGGAGGAAGTGCGCCGTGATGGAGGCGACGCCTCCAAAGACGCGGTGATGATACTCTTCAAGGATGTACGGCATGAGCGGCGCTCCTGTGACAGGTGTGGTGTGCTATGCGGACAGCGGCGAGACTAGGCCTTCTTGGCCGCCTTCGCAGCCTTCGGATCGAACTCGGCGACTTCGATGCAGGACTGGTCGCCATAGGACATGCGGGTCAGGTATTTCACCTTCACGCCGGGGACGACCTCCTGCGGGCCGCGGATACAGACCGATGTAGCAACGGTTTCGCAGAACTTGCGCACCGTGTCATGGGAGTAGCCCATGCTCCAGGCCATGGCGACGGGCGTGCAGAAGGTGATGTTGCGCTCGACGTAGGTGGGGGTCATCTTGCCGATTTCGAACTTCACGCCCATGAGAGCATCGGTGCCGGCAAGGAGGGCGATGGCCGTTCTGGCGTCCTTTTCCTTGAGGTCGAACTGGTCGGCGACGAGGTCCCAGTACATATGCTCCTTGGCGACTTCTTCCCAGGCCTGCTCGATGACGTGCTGGCCCTTCTCATCGCCCAGCTTCTCGAGGACATCGCAGCTGAGCTTCATGAGCATGGCGGCGCAGGCGAAGTAGAACTGGCCGACCTGCTTCGCATCGAGGTCATCCATCCCGCTCTTGCCGGTGATGAACTTGAGCAATTCGGGGAACTGGGTCTTGGTGAGATCAAGCTGGGCGAGGTCGACGCCGACTTGCTTGGAGAGCTGCTCGGCTGACTTCTTGAGCACTTCAACGCCAGGCTCGCCAAGATGTTCGCCGACGCGCTGGGCGACCTTGAGCGCCATTATCCCCAACACCGGGCCGACGCGCCGCTGTTGGATCTCCATGGGCATATTGGCAATGGCTTCTTTGACCTCTTCCGGCTTGAATTTCCGGGCAGGCTTCCAGTCCATCGCCTTGTTTTGTATGGTGGTCATAGACTCCTCTTTCTTGATAGCAGCCACATGAGCATGCTGCGTTGGAAGGCCGATATATCGTTGACTTAGGTAAGCGTGGTTAGACTAGCACAACCCACAAAATAATGTCAACGAGGGAAAGGGCGAATTTCCTCGACGGCTAGGCTCTATGCCGCAAGGCGCAAAGCGCGTTTAAGGTTAGCCGTGGTGATATTGGCAACTTCGCTCGCTGTGAGGCCTTTGAGTTCGGCAAGCTTTTCGGCCACCTGGAGGACATGGGAGGGCTCGGTGCGACGGATGGGGTTTTTCTTGAAGGGTTGGGGATAGGAGTCGGTCTCGAGGACGATGCGCTCGATGGGGATGGCTTTCGCTGCCTCTTGGAGACCTGGTTCGCGCAAAAGTGGCTTTGCCAGGGAGATGTAGAAGCCGAGGGCGATGGCCTCTTCCGCCTTTGCGGCGTCGTAGAGGAAGTAGTGCCAGATAGCGCCAACGTCACCGGCGTGCTCCAGGCGAAGGACGCCCAAGATATCGTGTTCAGCGCCACGGGCGTGAAAGTCGATGGGCTTGCGCAGCTCTTTGGCGAGGCGGATGTGCTGCCGAAAGGATTCGATCTGCCAGGAGCGGTCGGGGGAGCCGGGCATGAAGTCGAGGCCTGTTTCGCCGATGCAGACGACCTTGGGATGGGACATAGCCAGGGTGCGCAAGGTACTGTAATCGGCCTCTGAGAAGGGCGCTTTCACGTCGGAGGGATGGATGCCGACGCCTGCATAGACGACATCGTAGCTTTTGGCATTCTCAATGGCTTTTCGCGAGGTTTCGATGGTGGTGCCGACGTTGATGATCAGGCCGACGCCAGCCTCGCGGGCGCGCTGGACCATGCCGGCGACATCTTCATCGGAGTAGTGGTCCAGGTGGGTGTGGGAGTCGCAGAGCATAAGGAGACAATTGTATCGGATGGGATGGGGAGACCTCTCTCCTTAGTCCTCTCCTCCCGATGCGGATCGGGATGAAGACACCTGAGAAGGGAGAGGAAATGGGAGGGGAGGAACGTTTAGGAGGGGAGGAGGCGGAACTTGGGGAGGGTGAAGTCGGGGGTGACGTCGTCGAAGACGACTTCCACCGGCAGGCCGACTTTGATTGTGTCGTTTGTTGCGCCGACAACGTTGGTGTAGATGAATGGCCCTTCTTCTAACTGGATGAGGGCGACGACGTAGGGGATGTCGTCCACAAAGGCAGGGATATAGGGCTGGTTCATCTCGATGCGTCCCCAGATGACGCCACGGCCGCTTGCTTCCACAAACTCACGGTTTGGCGAGAGGCATTTGTTGCATTGGAGATAGGGAGGGAACCAGACGTTGCCACACTGCTTGCACTTGGGCAAGACAAACTTATGTTGCTTGCAGGCCTCCCAAAAGGGGCGGTCTTCGCTGGTGACTTTCGGGAGCGGTTTCGTGTAGGCGCTTTTCATGGGGGTAGGTTTCCAGTAACTTGGGAGTGTAGGGCAAGGGTAATGAGCGGATAGGGGCGCGTCAAGATGGTTTCGCCACGACCTTCTTGTACCCACAAT
>CAMAVV010000059.1 GCA_945861815.1 Thermoflexus hugenholtzii JAD2 | reverse complement strand
CGCTCCAGCCGGCCCGTACAAAAGCGTCGTTCATCTCGTCAAAGCATCCCAGCCAGTCTCGCGCCGTGTAGACAAGTTCGGGATCCGTCGCAAGCGTGATGTGCTTAAATATCAGAGACCCGCTCAGCAGCTCCTGGGTATGCGTCAAGGCCGCGATCACCTGAGGCAATGCCACATCCACCATCCCGCGGATCCGGCCGGGGTCTTGATTCGTAAATGGCGCCGGAACCTCCGCGATAGGAGCTTCCGGACAGCCAAAGACGTTGGCGCTCCAGTGCGCATCTTCGACAAATCCCTTGGCCGTCCAGGCAACTGTCGCTACGCCCCGTCTCTCCAGCTCGCTCATGTCACGCATGAGCACAGAAGTGCAGCTTCCTCAGTCAGCAGTCGCGCCTACCACGGCAACGCATTCGGCCGCCATACGATTCAACTGTGCGATCGAAGCCCTGCGTGCGAACGTTCCGTGCTCGCCGAAATATTCACGGAATTGGGCTGTCGGATAGAGACGTAGAAGCTGTTCCTTGGTGCGCGCCAGCCCGATGTCGCCCCCAGCCTTCGAGTTCCAGAAGAAACCCACCGTTTTCTTATCGAGAGTCACCGGGCGGCGCGCCGGCGAGAACCGGTCGGCGTTTGCCGTGGCAGCTCTGGGCTGTGCTATTGGATTCACGATGCGCAGTTCAGCCATGATGACTCCTTCATCAAATAGATGATCGCTCTGACCGGCTGGCTCATCGCGCGCCTATGGCCGGACGAAACTTTGGCAGAGTGATTTCTTCGGTAAGCTTTTCAAAGACGACTTCGACAGGCATGCCAATGGCAATCTTTTCATTTGGGCAATCAACGAGACTGCTCACGATGCGGGTACCTTCTTCCAACTCCACAAGGATGACATTGTACGGCACCTTATCGGCAAAGGCGGGAAGCACAGGGGGATGGACGACGATCCAAGAGTAAATCTTGCCTTTGCCCTTTGACTGCACCCACGACCACTTCAGTATGCCGCAGTGGGGGCAACCCATAGAGGGAAAGTTGCGCAGGCGACCGCAGCCGCCGCATTTCTGTATCAGGAGCTTCCCCTCTTTGGCCCCTGCCCAATATTCGCGGTCCTCTTCTGACGGGACGGGCACGACGATGGACTTGGGTTGGGTGGTCATGACGGCTGGCTCCCAAGGATGAAGGCGCTTGTAGGGCTGAAGTTCCCGCTGGCCACGAGCACGACCTCAGCGTCTTTCACTTGGCTCGTGGACGTGCCGCGTATCTGGCGGACGGCTTCAGTTATCAGATTGAAGCCGTGCAGGTAAATCTCGGAAAGGCTCCCTCCGCTGGTATTCGTAGGAATCGAACCGTTGGGCCACGCAATATTGCCTTCGGCGACAAAATCGCCTCCCTCGCCGCGCTTACAAAAGCCAAAGTCCTCTAGGCCGATGAGAACGCGCGGGGTGAAGGCATCGTAAATCATGGCCGCATCGACATCTTTGGGCTTTACCCCGGCGCGGCCATAGACCATCTCTGCGACTGCCGCCGACTCAGTGGAAAAGAGCGACGGCTTGAAGTAGTTGGTGCCAGGAACAGTCATAAAAACATTCGCGTTGCCTGTAGAAAGGATATAGGCGGGTTTCTGCTTAAGCGCCTTTGCCCGCTCGACGCTGGTGACGACGACAGCGGCGCCGCCATCCGTTTCCAGGCAGCAGTCGAATAGGCGCAACGGCTCGGCGATCCAACGGGCACTGAGGTAGTCCTCCATCGTTATCGGCTCTCGCATCATGGCGTACGGGTTGCGCATGGCGTGGGCGCGCTCGGTTATGGCAACATGACCGAAATGCTCGTACGTGATGCCGAACTCGTGCATATAGCGCCGGGCGATCATGGCCATCTCTTGCACAGCAGCGATGAGTCCATACGGATTGTGGAATTTCTTCGGTGTCTCGCGGACCTGCGTCGCCATCTTTTCCCATGGGCGCCCGCCCTCGAACTGCCCTGGTCCCGCCGACGATTGCTTGCCACGGTTGCGCGCACGGAAGACGACGATGTTTTTCGCCAAGCCGCCTTTGATCCCCAAATCGGCAAGCTGGATAGTGTTCGCGCCGGCGTTACCGCCGCCAGGGGCCACCGCGAAGTAGCTGAGCTGGGGAATGCCAAGGTTATACGCAAGCTGCCACTCGTTGTTTGTATCGAGAGAATAGCGAACGAGCCCGTCGATATCCTTCATCTGCAAACCTGCGTCCGCGACAGCATTCTGAATGGCCTGATAGGCCACCGCCGCTTCGCTGATGCCGATCTTTTTGGAGAATTGGGTCTGGCCGATGCCGACGATCGCCGATTGCGCAGGCATATTGCCTTCCTCACGCGCCTTCCTCAACCAAAGGCGCACCGCTTATTGAGTATCGTATACCCTAATGCAAGAAGAATGACAAGCCTTCCGTACTAGAATGGGCACTGAATGATGTCGGATTAGCGGTGGACGGAAGGACTGGCATGTGGCATACTCCAGGCAACTCCTTATCCTGATGGGAAACTTCGAGAAGCCAGGCAAACTGCTTGCTGGAAATGGGACGACAATGACAATCTCCAAAGAGCAACTGAAAAAAGTGTGGGCGCTCCCGAACAAGGGCTCCTTTATCGCACCCCAGGAAGCTCATCACATGTGCCCTGGGTGCGGTGAGCCGGCCGCCTACCGCCTTGTTGCTGAAATCATGGATGAGATGAACCTTCGCGAGAGGGTTATCTACGTAGCCGGGATCGGCTGCTATAACAGTCTCGGCAGCAACCTCAACATCGACCAGATCAAGGCTCTTCACGGGCGTGCCCCCTCCGTTGCTACCGGCGTCAAGCGCGCGCTTCCAGACCGGTTTGTGATGACCATTCAAGGTGACGGAGACCTTGTGAGCGAAGGCCTTTCCGAGGCCCTTCACTGCGCGGCAAGGGGCGAAAAGTTCACGGTCATTCTGGTCAACAATAGCGTGAATGGAGAGACCGGCGGCCACATGACCGCAACAACACTTGTCGGGCAAAAGACGAAGAGCACCCTGAAAGGCCGTGACGCCGAGATCCATGGCGGCCCGATAAAAACAGCTGAGCTTATCGCGCAGATGGATGGCACCGCTTACTCTGCGCGCGGCTCCGTTCACAGCCCTGTTGCAGTCATCCGCACGAAAAAGATGATCCACCGGGCCTTTGAGGCCCAAGAGCAAAAGCTCGGCTTCAGCTTCGTAGAGATTCTGACGATGTGCCCGACAGGCTGGTTCATGGAAACCTGGGAAGCGCCGAAGTATATGGAAGATGTCATGACCAAGTACTTTACCCTTGGCGAGTACAAGGTGCATCCGCAGCTCGCCAACGTTGCTGTCGCCTAGCTTCCTCAGAAGACTTTGGGAGCGGTCGCGTGTGGCGAATCGTACTGCCGCTGTTCTCTATTCCTTGCACTGCCCCGCCTGCATCTGGATAGTTGATTGCCGCTTGCTCCAGTTTCAGATTAGGTAAGAGTACGTCCACGGCGACGTAATCAGGGCATCACGGGTACCTCCGCGCAGTTGAATCTCTCCTGCAGGATGCACGCTGTCCAAAACAAAGTGGGGCACATCGCCTGTTAGAAGTGGTACGCCCGGAGGGACTTGAACCCACAACCCCTCCGGTGCGGCACCGGAGTGCTCTATCCGTTGAGCTACCTATCAGCTCCCTTGCCGAGCGGCTACTCTCTCGACACGCCGCATTCGACATCCGTGTGACAAAAGAAAAGACCCCCGGCATCTCTGCCCAAGGGCCTTTTTGCCTACTATCCACTGGTACGCCCGAAAGGATTTGAACCTTCAACCCTCAGATCCGAAGTCTGATGCTCTATCCGTTGAGCTACGGGCGCAAGGAAAAAAATGGGGTGGGCGATGGGGGTCGAACCCACGATCTCCAGGGCCACAACCTGGCGCCTTGACCACTAGGCCACGCCCACCACACGCACCAGATTATAGCATCCTAGATTCTATGGAGCAAAGAAGAAGGCCCTCCACAAAACTCGGAGGACCTTCTCTATCAGCCTATGCAGTTGTGAAAACGATTTAGGCGACGCCGCGTTTCGCGCGCTTGGGAGCGATGACACCAAGGAGGTCGCCAACCATCACGTTCTTCTGCGTCTGTTCGCGCATGGGCAGGTTGGGGTTCACGCGATAGACGTTGCGGCGGCCACGGCGGCGGCGCGTGATATACCCGGAGGCATCCAGCTCGCCGATGATCTTGAGCGCCGTGCGCTCCGTGATCCCAATGGCAATAGCAGTCTCGCGGGCCGTCGTCTGAGGGTGCTGCGTGATCCAGCTCAAGACAAGCGCATGATTCGTCAGAAACTTCCAATCGGACATCGGGAGACGGGCCATTGTCCACCACCCTTCAAAAGACAAAAATAGAGGCGGTGCGATTCGGTACTTCGGTAACAGGGATTCTAACACCGGCAATCGCATACACGCAAGCAAATTCAGTTATTTGGTTGCATGTTTACCGCAGGAATAAAACGTGGTTCAGAACCGAGATTTGTGGTGTAAGGCTTAGCTCTAAAGAGTACAACTCTTATGCCGTCTAGAGCTTATGTCACGCGCGGGCTGATCTTTATGTTTACGAATTCTTACAGCCCACAGCGCCGCTATAGCGACCGCGAACGACGCTCAGAAATCACTCCGCAGCGTTGAGCACGAACTGCACCAGTGTGCGCACGGGCACGCCAGTGGAGCCGCGCGGGTTGTACCCCTTCGTCGATTCGTTGCGCGCGGTGCCAGCAATGTCTAGGTGCACCCACGGCGTCTTCCCTGCAAACTCCGCAAGGAAGAGGGCGGCCGTGATGGAGCCCGCGCCTGCGCCACCGCTGTTTTTGATATCGGCAACATCGCTCTTATTTTGCTCTTTGTACTCGTCGTGCATCGGGAGCTGCCACGCCTTCTCTCCAGCGTCAGCAGCAGCCTTGAGCAAGGTATCGCACGTAATCTGGTGGTTGGTGAAGACGCCGGTGGTGATACTGCCAAAGGTCGTCTTGATGGCCCCGGTGAGCGTGGCGACGTCAATCATGGGCGAAAGGCCAATCGTGTTGCCGTAGCTGAGGGCGTCGGCCAAAAGGAGGCGTCCCTCTGCGTCCGTGTTGTCCACCTCTACCGTTTTGCCGTTCATGACGGTGAGGACGTCACCGGGCTTCTGCGCCGTGCTGGAGGGCATGTTCTCCGCACATGGGGCTAGCGCAACCACGTTCGCCTTTGGCTTGAGCAATGCGATGGCGCGAATGGCGGCGATCACCGTCGCTGCGCCCGACATATCGGTCTTCATCCAACCCATGCCATCGGCAGGCTTTAGGGAGATGCCGCCCGTATCGAAGCTCACACCCTTGCCTACCAGGCCGATGACCTTCTTCGGGTTCGCCTTGTCGCCCATGTATTTGAGGACGATAAACCTTGGCGGCTGGGCGCTGCCTTTGGAGACGCCGAGGATTGCGCCCATGCCCATCTTCTCCATCTCTTTCTGGTTGAGGACCGTGATCGCCAGCCCAGTCTCCTTGGCAACCTTTTGCGCTTGGGCCGCGATGTCCGTCGGCGTCATCATGTTCGCCGGCATATTTGCCATGTCACGGGCAAGGCACACGCTTTCAGCAATGGCTTTCCCCGCTTGGATGCCTTTCGTGATCGAGGCCAGCTTTGCCTTGTCGCCTTCCACGATCTCGATCGCCTGCACCTGGGGGCTGTCGCTGGCGGGCTTGCCCAGCTTCTTGAAGGCGTAGAGGCCGAGGATCGCTCCCTCTGCGATGGCCTGCGCACACGCCTCAGCATTCAGACCCGCGATGCCGCCGCCGTGGAGGATAGTCGCGTAGCGCTTTGCGCCCATGCCGCGGATGGCGCGGGAGGCTTCGGCTAGGACGCGGCGGATCACGTCAGCAGTGAACTCCTCGCGCTTGCCCAGGCCCAGGACGACAACCCTCGCAGATGGAATCTGTCCAAAGACATGGACGGTGGTGATTTCGCCGCGCTTGCCTTTGATCTCGCCTGATTCGATGAGCTTCGAGATGGCTCCGCCAAGGGCTCGATCTATCGCGCCGGTTGCGCCGCCGGGTTGCTTGACTCCTTCGAAAAGATTGATAAGCAGCGCATCGCTCTTGACCTTCGTGACATCTTGGTTGACTGCAGTGATTTCCACGAACTACTTCCTCTCTTCTGCGCCCATCTTTTGCTTCACGGCCGCAACGATCTTCTCCACGGCCGCTTCGGGTTCCTTCGCAGTGTTGATGAATAGGTGCGGTCTATCGATCCGCTCGGTGTCCTGCCGCATGCGCACATAGACCTTCCAATCGGCCACGGCTTGAGGCTTGATGCCTGGCTTCTTGAGCCGCCGCTCCAGCCGCTCGCGCACGACTTCCTTCGGCGCATCCACGAGCACGATGTGGAGGTCAGCCTTGCACTTCTCGGCGATGGCGTAGACCTGCTGGCGATGTCGCTCAAGGCGGTTCGTTGCATCAAGGATCACCGGAACGCCCTTCATGAGCACCCGCTCGATAACGAGATAGGCGACCTGGAAGACATAGCTGCTCTCGACATCCGTGAAGGCTGGGTTCGCGAACAGGAGACGCCGCACGGCGTCCGATTCAACGATGGTTGCAGAGAGCTTTTCGGCCAACTTCTTGGCCTGGGTGGACTTTCCCGTGCCTGGCAGACCGCTCAGCATGAGCAGGAACGGGCGAGCGACGGTTGGACTGTGGAGAAGCGCCCGTTCGATGCGCTCAACGTCTGAAGCAAGGGTAGCGTCTAACATGACGCGCAATTATACCAGAGGGAAGAGAAACGGCTGGACGGAAGCCGGCTTATGCGTCCGAGAGCATCTGCTCCGCCCAGCGCGCCCGGCTGGACTTGTAGCCGCTGCTGCCGCGCCCGACTCGCCAATCGAGAAAGGCGGGAAGAAGAAGAACGAGAAGAGCGAGGAGCGCGAAGAGCGCCAAGGCCCAGAAGTCGGAGTTGCCAGGCGTGTTGTATGCGGCAACGATGAAGCCGGGCGGCGTGACTAAGATGAGCGCGGCTATTTTGGCAGGCCTGTGCTGCATGCGGACGAAAAGCACCGGAAGAGCGGCCAGAACGAGAAAGACAAGGGCCACGACGACGTCGGCATCCGGATTGAATGCCGTGCGACTGTATGCCAGCGCGCTCCCTTCAAACTGGAGGGAGAGCATCCAGCGCACAAGGATGGGGAAGGGCAGCAACATCAATGAAGCCATGAGCCAGTCGAAACGGATGACCTTGAGCATCACAGAGAGAAGCATCCAGAGGCTGAAGGGGATATAGGCAAGAAGGCCCAGGAGCACCCATGCGGGGAGCTTCATCTCCTGGCCATCGAGATAGGCGAGTCCGTCCTTTGATGCCGCGCTGATGGCGATGATACCGGTGACCATAGGTATCAGGAGCGAGAAGCCCGCCCACGGATACATCCAATGCGGCTTGCCGCGCCACCAGCCGACGAGGGTCATGACGACACTGACGGAGAGGAAGACACAGAGCCAGGGGAGCGATTGCCAGGCGTGAAGGGCGAAGAGGAAGAAGACGCCTATGTAGGGCGCCGCGGCCAGGATGGCGTTGCGCCAGGAACGATCGGAGTGAACGTGGCTGATTTCCTGGGCAACAGCAACAGGCTTGCCAAACTTGCTAGTCGCCTCGGCAACAGCCTGCTCACGAGTGCGCCCTCCGTCTTCCAGGTCGCGCACCCGGTCTTCGAGGTGCGTGTACACCTCGCGGATAACCTGACGCTCGCGCAGGGGGTTGAGGCGCAGGTGCAGGCTAAGGTCTTCCAGGTAACGTACGATCTCGGGAACCATAGGCGTTGTTACCCTTGTTACGCGCCGCTGGGAACAAGGACCCTGGAGACGGCCTTGGAAAAGCCCGTCCACTGGGCCAGGCGAGCATGAAGGAAGGTGCGTCCGGTATCGGTGATGGCGTAGTAACGGCGGTCCTTGCCCACGGGCGAAGGCTGCCACTTCCCGGCGATTAGGCCATCCTTCTCCAAGCGGTGCAGCGCAGGGTAGAGCGTTCCTTCACGAAATTGGAAATACCCCTGGCTACGGCGTTCCAGCTCCTTCACGAGCTGGTAGCCATACATCGCCTGCTCTGTCAGCAAAGCGAGGAGAAGGGAATCGGTGCTGCCTTTGAGTAACTCGCGGTCGTTCTCCATGGGTGGTGTGTTGCCTCCGGTGCCATCTGCCCAATGAACCGCCGTGTCCCGATACAATAATCAACGATGGCTGCATATGTCAAGGATTTCGTCGACATTCCAAATGATTTCCTAAGAATAAACCGCTACAACTGTCTCACCACTTAGTGCCTCTCTTTAGCGCAAGTGAAAGCCAAAGAGCCAAACCCTTCGTTTACTTACCTAGCTAGGCGAGATGTGGTATAGGGCGAACGCGCCCCTTGTCACTCGTCACCTGTCCCACTATAGTGAGCTCCCTGAAAGAGAGGGCCTGAGCCTTCCGTGAGCCAAAACGTCCAGCCCCGGTCGAAAGCCAAATCCCTCATCG
>CAMAVV010000058.1 GCA_945861815.1 Thermoflexus hugenholtzii JAD2 | reverse complement strand
TGCTCTGGTTCGCCGGCAAGTCGCAGGAGGAACGGACGCGCTGGCAGTGGGCCTTCATTGTCGCCAACGGCGGGGCAGGCTTCGCCAACCTCGTCGTCAGCATCTTCAATTCGAACTTCTACCGGGCGCGGCCCTTCGTTGCACTGGAGGACGTGAACGTCCTCTTCTACCGCCCCCACGATCCCTCGTTCCCAAGCAACGCCGCCGCATACGGCTTTGCCATGGCGACGGGCGTCTTTCTCTTCAACAAGCGATGGGGACTGGTCGTCGGCGCATTTGCCTTTGCCTTCGCCTTCGCTCGCGTCTACGCCGGGATGCACTTCCCGCTCGATGTGATCGGCGGCGCGCTCATAGGCGTCCTGGTCACCTGGCTCTTCGCGAAGGTCCTAGCCCTCTTCGAGCCATTCATCCTTCGCGTCCTTCGCTTGCTCCGCCGCGTGCCTATGGCATAAGCCACCCTACATCCGCATCTCGATGACGCGGAAGGCCTCTGCCGCCTCATAGCCCTTCTTTTCCCCGGAACGCTTGGCCATCTCGCGCATGCGCTGGGAGAACTCCACCTCACGCTGGGCCGATATCTGGCTGGCGTGCCGCTTCAGCGCCTCGATCTTCATCTCCAGCGTCTCGGCAACGTCTATCCAGGTGTCCGGCTCTTCCGTGGCCCAAAAGTAGATGAAGCGCGTCTTGTGGGGCTTCAGGCCCAGCTTCTTGTGCTCAGGAAAAAAGAGATGGTCGCGGGCGTAGGGGAAGCAGGCGTCCATGGCCACTTGCCCGGTGACGCGATGGTCGTGGTGCTGGTAGCCGGTGCGCCGCGTCGGGTCCGTCGTCATCACAATGTCCGGGCGCGCCCGGCGTATCGCCCGGACGAATGCGCCGCGCGTCGCCATCGTGCTCTCGATCTCGCCATCGCGAAAGGGGAGAAAAACGACCTTCTTAACGCCAAGGACCTTCGCCGCCGCCATCTGCTCCTTCCTGCGTATCGCCGCCAGCTTCGCAGAGGTCATCTTGGGGTCGCCGGAGCCTTTGTCGCCATTGGTGCAGCAGACGATGGTGACCTCCGCGCCCGCCTTGATCCACTTTGCGATCGTGCCGCCTGTGCCGATCTCGGCATCGTCAGGGTGCGGCGTAAAGACAGCAACTCGTTCAGGGGTATAGGTCATGGGAGGGTGTTCTTTCCAGTAGCAGATGTATGTTGAGCCAAGCATTCACTCTCGGACATTTGGGCGAGGCCTGTCAAGGTTCGCCCTGGCACGCCAGGCATATAATGAGTCCATCCTTCCCGTAGGCTCGCTAGTAATGCTCATCGAAAAGATGATCTTCCGCCCAACCCGGCAGTTGGAGCAGCGCCCGGAAGACCACGGCCTGCAGTACGAGGACGTGCGCTTCCCGACGGCGGGAGGCCTTACCCTCCACGGCTGGTTCTTCCCAGGCCATGCCAACGCCAAGCTCCTGTGGCTCCACGGCAACACCGGCAACATGAGGCACCGCCTTGACTTGACGCGTCTTCTCATGGATCGCGTCGGCGCGAGCCTCTTCGCCTTCGATTATCGCGGCTACGGCATGAGCCAAGGCAAACCCTCAGAGCAGGGCGTCTACGCCGATGCCGAGGCCGCGGCGCAGTGGCTCCGGCAGAAGGGCCAGCCTGGTGCGCCCCTCTTCTACTTCGGCCAGTCCCTCGGCTCAGCAGTCGCCATTGAGTTGGAGCGCAGGCAACCGCCAGCCGGCCTCATCATCGAGTCGGCCTTCACCTCCGTCCGCGAACGCTCGGCAGAGGCATTGACGGGCAAGCTCATCGCCCCCATCTTCGGCGATACCTTCGATTCACTTAAGAAGATAGGTAGCCTGAAGACGCCGCTCCTGATGATCCACGGCGAAGAGGACGGCGTTGTAGGCGCGAAGCACGCCCACCGCCTCTTCCAGCGCGCGCCTCAGCCGAAGCAGCTCTACCTGGTTCGCGGCGCTGACCACGGCGATTGTTACGTCGCAGGTGGCGAGGCCTATTTCGCCACCATCAAAGACTTTATCGACTCGGCCTCACGGCAAACGCAGACAGGTGGAAAGGAGCGGCCATGATCGACACCCTGGGTGAAGACCAAGTTCCCGTGGCTGCGAGCAAGAAAACGGCCGACAGCGAAGGATGATCGCCGCTGGCCTATAATGAAGCGAACGAGCCAAGGACGTCCTAATGAGCGAAGCAGAACAAAGCGGCAGCGTTATCGAGAGCGCGGATGTCCACGTCTGCGCCTTTCCCAACATCGATAGGTTGTTGGTCCTGGACCTGCGGGACGAACGTAACCCGACGATGCGCACCGTGAAAGCGGAAGAGCTGCTGACGCCCGACTACTACAAAGACGTGGAAGAGGCCTTCTCGAAGCTCCTGCGCGCAGGCGGAGCCGGCTTTTTGAAGGTGATGGCGCTGCCCATGGCTATCCAGGTCGTTCTGCAAGAGAAGGGAATGACCGCCATCCAGCGCCTCTTCCCCGGGCCCGGCAAGCATGGCGACGTGCGCATCTCAATCATCATCGCCGAAAGCTCTCTCCTTGCCATGAGCGAAGATGATCTCCACCTCGCCAACGAGGCATTCTTCGACGGCAAATACGCCGATAGCTTCGTCGACGAGTGCGGCAAAACCTTCGCCAAGCTTGTGGCTGAGGAGCGTGGCGTCGTCGCCGAGAGGGAGCGTCTGGAGCTGCGCAACATCGTCACCGGCGACTCCGACCAGTTCTTCACGATGTGGGACCGCAAGGCGAGCGGCGGGGAGAGTTAGCCTCCGCGCCAGCGCAGCGTCGCCACGGCTTCGATGTGGTAGGTGTGCGGGAACATATCCACCGGCTGCACCTCCAAAAGCTCATAGCCGCCCTCACAGAGGATCTTGAGGTCACGCGCCAGGCTCTCCGGGTCGCAGGAGACGTAGGCGACCCGGTCAGGCCGCAGGCGGACCAGCGAATCCAGCGTCGTCTTGTGGCAGCCGGTGCGCGGGGGGTCGAGGATGACCGCATCGGGACGCTCGCTCATTTGCGCCATCACCTCCTCCGTCTTCCCCTCGGCCAGCGTCACATTCGCCAGCCCTTCGATGTTGACCTTGGCATCCGCGATGGCCGATGCCGACTCTTCGATAGCGATGACCTGCTTGGCTGACGAGGCGAGCAAGGCCGCGAAGGTGCCCACACCGGCGTAGGCGTCCACCAGCACTTCCTTCCCTGTCAGCCCCAGCCCTTCGCGCACGATGGCGATAAGCCGCTCCGCCTGGCGTATGTTGACCTGGAAGAAGGATGGCGAGGCGATGCGGAACCGCCGTCCCATCATCTGCTCTTCATAGTGCTTTTGGCCCGTGGTCAGTGTGACCGACTCGGTCTTCAGCGGCGGTTGGATAAGGAAAGAGCCGGTGTTCACTCCATAGCGGATGGAGAGCTGAGTCGTCTCGGCGCACCGCTCCTGTATCTGCGCCAGGAGCTTGTTCACGCCGGCGTCCATGATGAGACAGTGGTCGATGCGCACGAAACGCCGCCTGCTGCGATTAACGAAGCCAAGCTGGCCTCCCTCGCGGCTGATGGTGAAGCGCGCGTGGTTCCGGTAGCCCCACGGCTCCTCGCAGCCGATGGTCTCGCGCACCGGAGCGTCCGCAAAACCGCCGACGCGCCGCATCTGGTCGGCCACGAGCCGTCGCTTCAGCTCAAGCTGGTGCGGATAGGCGATATGCTGCCACTGGCATCCGGTGCACTCGCCGTAATACTTGCACGGCGGCGTCACCCGGTGCGGCGATGGCGTCTTAATCTCTTTGACCTCCGCCTCCGTGTAGCGGCGGCTCTTCCACCGCAGCGTCGCTACTACCTCTTCGCCGGCGATGGTGTTCGGGATGTATACAAGCTCGCCCTCGTGGTGCGCAAGGCCTTCGCCCATAAAGGCCATATCCTCGATGGTGAGCGTCACATCAACCGGGTCAAGGGGCTTCCGTTTGTTTTTGGGCATAAGAGAGAAACTATAGCAGAGAAGAGCGGATGGCAGAGCGCGAAATCTGCTGCGGCTACCCGTTGAGGGCTTTGAGCAGCGCCCCGTGGAGCTTGCTATTGGTGGCAACGGCGTCCTTGCCGTAGATGGTGGGCACGCCTTTCCAATCGGTAAAGCGCCCACCCGCCTCTTCGATGATGGGCTTAATCGCCGCGAGGTCCCAAGAGCTCATGACCCCATCAAGCATTGCATCGGCGCGCCCAGTTGCTACGAGGGCAAAGCCGTAGCAATCGCCCCAGCCGCGCATGCGCTTCACCGAACTGCGAAGCTGCTCAAAAGCCGCCATACGGTCTCTCAGTGCAAAGGTGTTCACAGAGGTCATGCAGACAAAGGCCTCTTCCAGCCGCACCGTCGCTGAGACCTTTGCCCGCTTCGGGCGCGCGCCCTTCTTCGCCCACCACGCGCCATTGCCCCTTGAGGCGTAGAGATACTCTTCGAGCGCAGGCAAGACCATGACGCCGATGCAGACCTCTTTTTCAAACTCAACGCCAACCAGGGTCCCGTAGAGCGGAACGCCCCGGATGAACGACTGCGTTCCATCGATCGGGTCGATGATCCACCGGAAACCTGACGACCCTGGGGTTTCGCCATACTCTTCGCCCAGGACGCCATCGCGGGGAAAGGCCTTGGCAATGGAATCGCGGAGGAAGCGCTCGGCCCTGCGGTCGGTCAATGTGACGGGAGTCCCATCGCTTTTGGTTATGGTCTTCGGGTTGCCCTTATAGAAGGCGCTCAGGGTGCCGTCTGCCGCCTTCAGGGCGATTTCCAACCCAACTCTTAGCCGGGCATCAACTTCACGACTCTTTGCGCTGGTCATCTCGCCGCCTCAACAGAAGTGGAGACGATGATAGCACGGGCCGTTGTGCTGACGCGGACGGCAAGCAAGGCTCCTGAAAAGATGTCTAGGGCAGGTCTAAGACTGGCCTCCTCCAAACCTGTTGGAAGAGCTTTATGTTGTGCTTTGGCGCTATCCCTGCTCACACATTTTTCCCTTGAAGCCACCTTTCGTCCCAGGTAATATGGTTACTCTATGCACACCTGTTGCGCGCGCCTATTTTCCGCCGAGGCGTCACCCTCATGACGACCCGTGGCTCATCGGTCAAGCCGTTGGAGATCAACGTTGGGCTTATCGGCGTAGGCGTCGTTGGCTCGGCTGTCCTCGATTTCTTCGCCAAAGGCCCTCTGGAAGTCCCCATCCCCGGCGCGCGCTTCGGCGAACCCTCAGTGGCAAAGGTGCGCCTCTGGAGCGCCTCGCGAAGGACGCGCCGCAACCCCAACGCCGCCTCTGAAGAAGCCATCGCCAAAGTCGTCAGCAAAGATAAGAGCGGCAAGCCCCGCTTCTACGCCGACGACGATGCGCACGGTGTTCCCGGCTGGCGCTCCATCGTCCGCGATCCCAACGTCGATATCGTCGTCGAAGTCACTGGCTCCCCGGTGGCGGAGGCGATGATCGAAGAGTCCCTCTGGCTGGGAAAGAGCGTCGTCACTGCGAATAAGAAGGTCCTCAGCCGAACCGGGTATGAGCTCGTCAAGCTCGCCCAGTCTCGTGGCGCGATCCTCGCCTGCGAAGCGGCGGTTGGCGGCGGCATGCCCGTCGTCCAGGTCATGGGCGCGGCCATCGGCGGGCGCATCACCGGCATCCTGGCCATCATCAACGGCACCACCAACTTCATCCTCTCCAAGATGCGTGATGCCGCCCTCTCCGGCAACGGCGTAGACCAGGCCTACCCCAACGCGGTCGTCGAAGCCCAAAAGGCGGGCCTTGCCGAGGCCGACCCGGCAGCCGACGTCTTTGGCGAAGATGCCCAGAGCAAAATCATCATCTTGGCCGGCCTGGCCTTTGGCGTGCGCGTGAAGCCAAAAGACGTCTATGTTCGTGGCATCGCGCGGCAGGGCAGCGCCCCTGGAAGCTCCCTTGGCAGCAGAGCGATCTTTGACGCGCCAGACCTCCATTTCCTCGAGCACCTTGGCTATGCCCCAAAGCTTTTGGCAGGCGCGCAGATGACAAACGGCAGTGTGGTGGCGTGGGTACAACCCGCCGCCGTTCCAAAGTCCCACCCGCTGGCGCGCATCGAAGGCTCCGGCAACGCCGCGCTCCTCCGGACCGAATCGCCAGTCTCCAGCAACGGCACTGCAAGCGCCAAGGCCTACGATATCTTCCTCAGCGGCCCCGGCGCGGGCGGGCCGGAGACGGCCTCCTCCGTCATCGCCGATATCCTCTTCTGCGCCCGGCAAATCGCCGTCGCCGGCAAGCGCGACCCCTCAAAGGAGCAGTCGCCGCTCTACTCCTACACCACCAGCGCCTTTGGCCGCACACAGCCCTATGGCAACGGGCCGTCTCTCACCAGGGGTGACCATCTCAAAGCGCCCTATCTCTTGCGGTTCGTCAACAACAAGGCCAACCCCACCTTCGCGAACACCATCGCCGCGCACCTGGGCGAGAACGGCGTTCGCGTGAAGACGGGTCAAGGCTTTGAACGCGCCCCAAAGTATCTTTACCTCACCACGGAGTCATGCTCCCTGGGCAGAGTCGAGTCCGCCCTGCAAGCCGTCATCCGCGAAGCCGAGCCGGGCGCTCTCTCGCCTGATATCCTGTACCTGCCCATCTTGAACGGCGCGTGCTTCGAAGAGACGCCCGCCAAGGCAAAGGCGTAAAGGAGCCACGATGGCGGCTGGGAAAACAAATACGGTGGAAAGCGGCCTCGTCCTCGGGCGCATGGCCCTCATCAACGCCGCGCGCCAGTCCCTGAGCGCCGCCGGCTACGCCGAGGTGCAAACGCCGATCCTGCACCGCAAGCTGAGCGGCTTCGAAAAAGGCTCCGGATTCAGCACCTTTTCCGCCTCCCTGGGCGAACGACTCTGGCTGCGGGCAGCGCCGGAGCTCTATCTCAAGCGCATGCTCGTCGGCTTGCAAGGCCAGGGCGTCAACAAGCTCTTCGAGATGGCCCTCTGCGTTCGCGACGAATTTGATGAGACGAATCCCCGGGAAGGCTTCGACCGCCCGGAGTTCACCCTGCTGGAGCTCTATGCCGTCGAAAAGGACCCCGCCTCCCTGGAAAAGCTCCTGCGCAAAACCATCGACCTGGCGGTGAAACAGCTCGAAAAGCGACGCCTGCTCAAGTCGCCTGAGGCGAAGGCGGGCGCAAAGAGCCTCCGCGCGCCCTGGGAGCGCAAGCGCTACAGCGACCTCTTGAAGACCATCGACCCGAAGTTCGACTTGGAACTGCTGCTCCAGCCCAAGGTAAAGCCTGCCAAGGGCGATCGCGTTGCCCTCCACGCCGCGGCCCTTGAAAGCCGCGCGAACGATGCCGCCCTCCGCGACGCCTCCGCGGCTCTCGCCTATAAGACAGGCGGCCTCGAAGCAAAGCTGCGCACCGGGCCGCAAGGCTACTGGTACGACTATATCGACCATGCCTTCCGCACAAAGGTCGCGCCGAAGCTCGCCGGGCCGGTCGTCGTCTACGACACGCCGCTGGAATCCAGCCCCCTCGCTGAGTCCGAAGACGGCATCCACGCGCAAAAGTGGGATCTCTACCACAACGGCGTCCGCATCGCCCTGGGCCAGCGCGAGCTGATGGACGCCAATGCCCAAACGGTGCGCTTCAAGCACCTCGATACCCTTCGCCGCCTAGGCTATGGCCTTCTGCCCGAGCCCGACGAAGCCTTTCTGGACGAACTGAAAAAGTGGCCCCAGACCAAGCCCGTCATCGGCATGGGCCTCTACATGGACCGCCTCGCCGGCAGCCTCTTCGGCATCGTCGCGCCCGATGGCAGCGGCCAAGAGCGCATCCTGCCCAACCTCTTCAAATCACGCTAGGAAGTCTCCCGTGGACGAACGTTCCGCACGCATCGAAAAGGTGGCCGAGCTTCGCCGTCGCGGCATCGAGCCCTATCCCCACACCTTCCACCGCAGCCACACGGTCACCGAGGCCCGCGCTCTCTGGGAGAAGCGAGACCCGGAGAGCCAAGAGCGCATCCAGGTCACCCTGGCGGGGCGCATCACCGGCGTTCGCCGCATGGGTAAGGCTAACTTCGCCCACATCGAAGACCAGGACGCGAAAATCCAGCTCTACTTGAGCATGGATAAGACCAAGGATTTTGAGATCTTCCGCGACTTCATCGATCGCGGCGACATCATGGGCGTGGAAGGCCATCTCTTCCTCACCAGGACAGGTGAGCTGACCGTTGAGACGAGCGCCTTTGTCCTTCTCTCCAAGGCCCTGGAGCCGCTCCCCGAAAAGTTTCACGGCTTGCAAGACTTGGAGCGCATGCGCCGCCAGCGTTACCTGCACCTCATCGCCGAGCCTGATGCGCGCCAGCTCTTCAAGAAGCGCTCCAAAGTCACCTCGCTCCTGCGCTCCTTCCTCGAGGGAAAGGGCTTCATCGAAGTGCAGACGCCCACCCTGCAGCCCATTTACGGCGGCGCAGCGGCGCGGCCCTTCGTCACGCACCACAACGTACTGAAGCGCGACCTCTATCTGCGCATCGCCCCCGAACTCTATCTCAAGCGCGTCATCGTCGGCGGCTTC
>CAMAVV010000057.1 GCA_945861815.1 Thermoflexus hugenholtzii JAD2 | reverse complement strand
GCGCTTTGGTTGCTCTTGAGCGACCGGCGTCTTTGCAGCCTTTGCCTTGCCCGAGCCAGGCGGCCTGCCCCTGCGCTTGGGCGCTTGCTCGGCGACCGGCGTCTCTGCCGCCTTGGCCTTACCCGAGCCTGGAGGTCTGCCTCTGCGCTTGGGTTGCTCTTGGGCCACCGGCATCTCTTGAGCGACGACTTTTTCTTCTGCCTTCGGGGCCTCTGCCGTCACGACCTTCTTCGGCCTCCCCCGGCCCTTCTTCGGTGCCTCTTCCTTTATCTCTTCTTCGTCTTCTTCAACTCCAGCCTCAATGTCCTTAGGCTCTTCGGCCACCGGCGGCTCTGGGAGTGTAGCTTGCACCGCTGTTGTGCCTTCCAGCGCAGGGCCCGGCGCCGTAGGAGGCAGTGGCGCGCCCTCTTCTTGCTTGCCGCTGAAGTAGGCGACGGTCGCGACGGTATCGCCTTCGTCCAGGTCTATGATGCGGACGCCTTGTGCGGCGCGTCCGGTGATGCGGATCTGCCGCAGGGTGGTGCGCAGCATCTGCGCCTTCTTCGTCGTCACGATCAAGTCGTCGTCAAGGTCCACGACACAGGCGGCGGCGACGGGGCCTGTCTTGTCCGTGATGCGCAGGGTGAGTACGCCTGCCGTGCCCCGGTGATGCCACGGGTAGTCTTTCAGTTCGGTCAGCTTGCCGAGGCCCTTCTGGCCTACGACGAGCATATAGGCGCTCTCGAGGACCTTGGCCATATAGAGCACGCCGTGGTCTTTATCGATCTTGACGCCGCGCACGCCGCCGGCGTTGCGGAATTGCGCGCGAACGTCGGCGACCGGGAAGCGCACCGCCTTGCCATTGTTCGTGATGGCGATGACGTGGTCCTGGTTCTCCACGATGCAGCAGGAGACAAGGTCGTCGCCGGGGCGAAGCTTGATGGCGATGATGCCGGAGGTTCGCGCCATGACAAAGGCGAACTCCTTCAGCTGGGTCCGCTTCACGCGCCCGCGCTTCGTCATCATCATCAGGTACTGGTCGCGGTTGAAGTCGCGGATCGCGACCACTGCCGTGACCATCTCCTCAGGCGCGACGGGGATGAGATTGATGAGGGGTGTCCCCTTGGCGGCGCGCGTCGCCTCATGGGGGATGCGATAGGCCTTGGAGTGGAAGACGCGCCCCTTGTTCGTGAAGAACAAGAGGTGGTCGTGGGTGTCTACGATGAGGAGATGTTGGACGACATCCATCTCCCGGGTGGTCATGCCGCGCACGCCGGTGCCGCCGCGCCGCTGGACGCGATACGAGTCCACCGTGAGGCGCTTGGCATAGCCGCGATTGCTGATGGAGACGACCATGTCCACGTGGGCGATAAGGTCTTCGTCGGTGAACTCGCGGTCTTCCAAATTGGAGATTTCGGTGGCGCGCTTGTCGCCGAAATCTTCTTTGAGCTTCAGCGTTTCGTCCTTCACCACGGCCAGGATCTTTTGCGGGTGCGCCAGCAGGTCTTCCAGGTAGGCGATCTGCTTCCTCAGCTCGGCATGCTCCTCGAGGATCTTCTGGCGCTCCAGGGCTGCCAGGCGGCGGAGCTGCATATCCAGGATAGCCTGGGCCTGCACTTGGCTGAGGTTGAAGCGAGTCATCAGGTTGATGCGGGCCGTATCGGCGTCCGCCGATTCGCGGATCGTCTTGATGACCGCGTCCAGGTTGTCCTGGGCGATGATCAGGCCGTCGAGGATATGGGCGCGCTCTTGCGCCTTCTGCAGGTCGAAGCGCGCGCGGCGTATGACAACTTCCTGGCGGAAGGCGACGTAGTGCTGCAGCATCTCGCGGAGGTTGAGGACGCGCGGCTGGCCGTCCACCAGGGCGAGCATGTTGACGAAGAAGGACGACTTGAGGGCCGTCATCTTGTAGAGATTGTTGAGGACCGATTCGCCCATCGCGTCGCGCCGAAGCTCGATGACGATGCGCAGGCCCTTGCGGTCCGACTCGTCGCGGATCTCGCTGATGCCGTCGATGCGCTTGTCCTTCACCAGATCGGCGATCTTCTCGATGAGCGCGGCCTTGTTCGTCTGGTACGGCAGGTCTGAGATGATGATCTGCTCGCGCCCCGACTTCGGCATATCCTCTACGCTGGCCCGCGCCTTGACGACGATCTTGCCGTTGCCCGTGTGGTAGGCGTTGTGGATGCCCTCGGTGCCTATGATAACTGCGCCCGTGGGGAAGTCGGGCCCCTTCACGATCTTCATCAGGTCGTCGATGCTGGCGTCCTCATGCTCGATGAGGTAGGCGATGGCGTCGCAGATTTCGGTGAGGTTGTGCGGCGGGATGTTGGTCGCCATGCCCACGGCGATGCCTGAGGTGCCGTTGACGAGGAGATTGGGCAGGCGCGCAGGAAGGACGGTCGGCTCGCTCAGGGAGCTATCGAAGTTCAGAGAGAAGTCGACGGTGCCTTTTTCGATATCGACGAGCATCTCTTCGGCGATCTTCGCCAGCCGCGCCTCGGGGTAGCGCATGGCGGCGGGCGGGTCGTTGTCCACGCTGCCAAAGTTGCCTTGGCCGTCCACAAGCGGGTAGCGCATGGAGAACGCTTGCGCCATGCGCACCAGGGCGTCATAGACCGGCGCATCGCCGTGGGGGTGATATTTCCCCAGCACTTCGCCGACGATGCGGGCGCACTTCTTGTACGCGCTATTGGGGCGGATGCCCAGTTCGTGCATGCCGTAGAAGATGCGGCGCTGGACGGGCTTCAGGCCGTCGCGCACATCAGGCAGCGCGCGGGACACGATGACACTCATCGCGTAATCGAGGTACGAGCTGCGCATCTCCTCTTCAAGCTTGATGGGCTTGATGATGCCTACGTTGCTATCGCCATTATTCTCGGTGACCACTGGCCCTCCTCGGAGAAAAGGAAAAGGCCCTGCAAAGAGGGCCTTTTATTTATAGGGGATCGCGCGACATGTCAGACGTCTTGTCCTTTGGCCGCCTCGACGAAGCGCACGAACAATCGTTGGTGATGGGCTGCAAGCTGGTCGCGATTTTCCGGGTGCCACTGCACGCCCACGACCCACCGATGCTGCTCCCGAGGGCTATCGACGGCCTCGATTATACCATCTTTCAGGGAAAACGCACTGATGAGCAGGCCGGGCGCCTTCTCCAGGAGCGTTAGCCCCTGGTGGTGTCTGCTGTTCACTTTCATGAATCCACCGATGCCGAGAAGATGCGTCAGGCGGCAGCCCGGGGGAACAAAGACCTCATGCAGCAGCTTGCCCTGCTCCAACAGCCTGTGTTTCGGCAGGTCTTGGATGAGCTTGCCGCCCATCGCGACGTTGAGCGCCTGCATGCCGCGGCAGATGGCAAGGACGGGGAAGTCGCCTCGGGCCAAGGCCTTCTCGATGAGCGGGAACTCTTTGGCATCGCGCTCTTCGTTCGATTCCACATGCGCCTCAGGTCGAGCCTCTTCGCCGTAGCGTCGAGGCTCCACGTCTGTGCCGCCGGTAAGCAGCAGCCCATCGATCGCGTCAAGCGTTTTTTCGGGGCTCTCCATCGTCTTGAGCGCGATCCACTTCGGCTCGCCACCGGCGGCGCGCACCGCATCGGCATAGTCCGGCTTCTCACGCTCGAAGATCGTGATGCCGATGACAGGAGGATTTGATGCGGAACGAGTAGAAGGCATGGTGAGATACTTTTGTCGCTGGCGGATTCAGGCCCTACGAGCGCCTGTACCCGGATCGAACAAGGCTACGGGTTCTGCGGTGTGGTCCAGCACAACCTCACGCAGGCGCGCCGATGTCCGCTCCATGTTGGCCAGCTCAGGCAGCAGGCGTTTGATCCAATCGTCGCTGAGGTCGAAGCCACTCAGGCGCAACATCTCGCGGAGAAGGCGTTCTTGGTCTGCTGATGAAGGAGTCGTCATCTCTCTCCTTAGGCTGTGCCGTAGACGCGCGACGGCTTCACCATGATAACGGCGCGGCCCTGCTCGTGCATCGCCTCGTCGTACTCCTGCCAGTTCGGGTGCTCCTTGTCGGCGCAAGCGCGATAGACGTCCCGGAGCAATAAGCGCAGCCTATCCCGGCCGCTCTTCTCCACGTCATGTATCTCAGCGATGCTTTCGATAACGACGTAGCTTCGCCAGTCGCGCGAGGCGCAGAGAAGCGAGCAGCGCGGGTTGCGGCGAAGGTTCGCCAGCTTTGCCGCAACCCCGCGCGTCGTGAAGACCACAGCGCCGTCGAACACGCCTGCCGTCACGATGCTCATCTGCGCATTGCCGTCCTTGCGAAAGGTGGTGAAGACCGATAGGTGATTCGCTCTGACGAAGTCCAAGGCCTTTGTTGTTGACATAAATGCTCCGGTATCTTTGACGCTTGCGCGCCGCTAGCAACCATAGATTCTATCGGCTTTCGCCTCTGCGCGCGCATCCGTAAGACTGAAAACAAGCGTACTGATGCTACAATGGGCCGGTTGTGCGAAGTAATGTAGTACTGGCCTTCTGAATAAAGATCTGAGGCAGGGTGATGCGGCGCGCTCGCGTCCTCCTCATTATTACGCTGGTTGTTCTGGTCTACGCGCTGGCGACGGGATTTCCCGTCTTTCTGCGCATGTTCTACATCTTTGGCCTTCTCCTCGTCTTTAGTCTCCTCTGGGTCATGGTCATGGCGCGCGGCATCTCGGTCGGCGTCAGCCGCACTTCCCTAAGGACAAGCGCCGGACAGCCCCTTCACGAAACGGTCTCTGCGCGCAGGCGGCACAGCTTTCTGCATGGCCTTGTGGAAGTGCAGGAGCAGACGGATATGCCGGTGAAAGCCCCAGGCGCGGTGATCGGCCTCGAGGGATTCGAAGATGTCAAAGTGGACCTGGAAGTGCCGTGTCCCCAGCGCGGCCTCTACAAGATCGGCCCGCTGAAGCTCTACGTCTCCGACCCCTTTGGCCTCTATCGCCTCCAGCGCAGCATCGGCCAGGCACAGCGCATGATCGTGCATCCAGTCGCCTCTGAGCTGCCGAACTTTCTCCTGCTCCCCGCCGATCTCCCTGGCGAAGGGCCGGTGCACATCCGCAGCCAGCATGTGACCACAAGCGCCTTCACCCTGCGCGACTATGTGAACGGCGATAGCCTCAACGCCATCTCGTGGAAGGCCACGGCGCGCCACGGACGCATCATGGTCAAAGAGTTCGAGATGGAGCCCTCGAACAGCATCTGGGTCGTGGCAGATATGGAGAAGAAGGCGAACAGCGGCCCGGCTGGACGCGATATCGAAGAGTCAGTGGTCAACATGGCCGCCTCCATCTGCACCCGCTATGCCGACCGAGGCTATCCCGTCGGCCTCCTCGCTCACGGCAGCGAGCGCTTCTCCATCACGCCCCAGCGCGGCCCCGACCATCTCCTGCGCATCATGGACGCCCTCGCCGAAGTGCGCGCCACAGGCAATACCCGCCTCTTCAATCTCATCGCCGAACTCTCCACGAAGATCGGCAGATATTCCTCTGTCGCCATCGTCACGCCCTCCATCGACGACGAGTGGCTCCATAGCGTGCGGCACCTTATGCAGCGCAAGTCGCGCATCACCGTCGTCGTCGTGGAGAGCGAGCGCGAAGCTGCCCCTGCGCCGCCGGCGGTTGCGGTGCGCGTCGCTGCGCTTGGCGTTCCCTCGTACACGATTCCCGCGGCGGCGAATCTCACCACTGGGCTTGTGGCCGTCGGCATGACGTCGCGCGCCCACGATCGATTCATGGCCCCCATCGGCGCGAGAGCGTCATAAGGCGGACCGCGTGGCTGGATACTTCGCAACAAAACCGAAAGAAAAAGCCCGGAAGCAGCCCACCGGCATCTGGGACACGCGCGATTCCGCACTGACGCCGCCTGTTGGGTGGCCGAGCATCTTCTGCCTGCTGATGATTCTCCTCGTGGTCGTCCTCAACGTCCAGACGTCCCACTGGGTGAAGCCCGAGCCGCGCCTCTGGCTTGTGGCGATGCTCGGCCTCTTCATCGCTCTCCTCGTGTCGCGCGCCCCCGGGGGAAAGATCGGCCAGCTTAGCTTCTTGGCGCTTGGCCTTGGCGCGGGCTTCGGCCTCTGCCTCTTCGAGACTGCCGGGACCCTCACCGAAGGAAGCATCGCCGACAAGTTCAGCGAGATGCTCAGCCGCTTCGACGCCTGGATAACGCAGATCGGCAGCCAGGGCATCAGCAACGATAAGCTGCCCTTCACCTTCGGCCTCTCGGTCGGCGCATTCTTGATGTCCTTCGTCTCATCCTGGGCGCTCTTCCGCCTGCGCTGGTCGTGGGTCGCCGTCGTCATCCCCGCCGCCGTGCTCCTTACCAACCAGACCTATCTCCCGCCCTCGGGCTATCCGGTGCCGCTCTTCTTCTTCCTCGTCTTCTCCGTCGCTCTCCTGGCGCGCGTCTATTACGTGAGCCGCACCGAACACTGGCAATCCCAAGGGCTCACGACCCGCACCGGAAGGTTCGCCTTCGCCGGCAATGTGCTCCTGCTCTCGATCGCTGTCTTTTTGGTCGGCTGGTCGATCCCCACCAAGAAAGTCGTCGTTGCGCCGTTCCACGATACCTATCAAGCGGCGCGCGACCCCTGGGCAGGGATGGAGGACGACTTCGAGCGCGTCTTTGCCGGCGTGGCATCCAAGAAGGCGACGCCCTTGCACAGCTTCGGCCCTGCCCTCGCTCTGCGCGGCAGAGTGAGCCCGGGCACAGGCCCGGTCTTCAGCGTCACCACGGACTTTCCCACCTACTGGAAAGGCCAGACATACGATCAGTACCAAGGCCAGGGCTGGGTCGCGAACTCTTCGATTCGACAAACGATCAAGGAGGCCGATGTGCCTCCTCCCGCCTCGGACCAGCCTGCCTTCCGCAAGCGAGAGGTGATCGCCCAGCGCGTGCTCTTCCACGTCCCTTCGGAAGTCCTCTTCGCCGGGGGTTTGCCTGTAGATGTGAGCATCCCCAGCGTCCTGGAAATCTCTACTCCGCGCACCTTCGAGATCGACTTGAGCGGCGCGCCGAACACTGGTCTGCCCGGTGACCTTGCCCGCGCGGCGACGCGCATCATCCAGTCGAGAGCAAGCCTCGCCGAGATGGAGCGGTTGCTCCCCTCAGAGACCAAGATTGTGCGGGAGCGGCGCGGCAATCTCGTCGTCACCCGCGTAGGTTCTGCCACGCCGGACATCTTGTCTGTGCGCGCCACGGGCAGGCTCAAGGCCGATTCCGTCTACGACGTCGTCTCCTCCGTCTCCGTGGCGACGGAAGACGAGTTGCGCGCCGCCGGGAACGGCTACCCCAAATGGGTCGCGGACAACTACCTCGCCCTGCCCGACAGCCTGCCCAAACGGGTGCGCGACCTTGCCATCGAGACAACGCGCGCGAACACGATTGCATATGACAAAGCCCTCGCCCTCGCGACTCTCCTTCGCACCGGCTACACCGAGACCTATGCGATCGATTCTCCCCCGGTGAACGTTGACGCCGTCGACTTCTTCCTCTTTGCGCAAAAGGCCGGCTATAGCGACTACTTCGCCTCTGCCATGACCGTCATGCTCCGCGCCTCCGGCATCCCCGCCCGCCTGGCGACGGGCTATTCCAGCGGCATCTTGGATAAGCAGACGGGCATCTACTCGGTGCGCCTCTCGGATGCCCACAGCTGGCCGGAGGTCTACTTCCCCGGCTACGGCTGGCTTCCCTTCGAGCCATCGCCCTCCTTCGAGCCCATCGAGCGCGGCCCCCTCCGCAGCGCTATCGACGAATCGGCATTTACCGATGGGTCCGAGGCCTTCCCGGAATTCCTCGACGAGTTCCAGCCTCTTGATTTCCCTCCTCCGCCTGATGTAATCCAGCCGCTGCAAGACGAGCCCGTTAGCAAGCTCTTCGCCGACGTCTTCAAAAAGATTGGCCTTGCCCTCGGCGCGCTCCTCGCCGCAATCGCGGCGGTCTTTACCGTCGTCTTCCTCACCTGGCAGTCGCGCTTCATCGGCCTGCCCTACGCCCACGGCGTCTACGACCGCATGACCCGCCTTGGCGCGATGGTATGGAAGTCCCCCGAGCGTGAAGAGACGCCCGGCGAATATGCCTCCAAGCTTGCCTCTGCGATCAGCATCGACCGTAAGCAGCCGAACGTTGTGGCGGCAGGCTACGTGAAGGCGCGATACACAGGTCGCGAGGTGACGTTGCAGGAGCGCGAGACCATCGAAGTGGCCTGGCGCGCGTTGCGAGGCGACCTCATCAAGCGCGCCCTCTGGCGCTTCGACCCCAGGCGCTGGCTGCGCCTGGCGCGGTAGGACAGAGGAGTACGGGACGGGGCGATCACACTAAGGGATCTAGTCAGCCCAACTCGTCATGGATTGGCTGTCAAGAGTGGGTCACCCTCGATCCGATACCTCTAAAGGCTTCATGTCAATTCGCTCTAAACCGAGCGCTTGTCCGCAATGTTTCCGTAGAAATCCGACAGTCCATGTACCCTCATGGACATGTCGAACCTTACGCTGATTACCTTGGCATGGGAGATGTATCAGCACGGCGTGCCGAAGAGCCGCATTGCTCAGCAGTTCCAGAAGAACCGGGAAACGATTC
>CAMAVV010000056.1 GCA_945861815.1 Thermoflexus hugenholtzii JAD2 | reverse complement strand
CTCTCTCTTCGAGTCCTATGACGACAAGACCAAGCTTTTTGTCTATGAAGTC
This sequence comes from Thermoflexus hugenholtzii JAD2, assembly GCA_945861815.1. GTDB lineage: Bacteria > Chloroflexota > Dehalococcoidia > SHYB01 > SHYB01 > VGPF01. Next base: position 8,718 of record CAMAVV010000056.1, on the reverse strand, counting down.
GAACGGCAAGACTATCGCGTGCGCCAGGCTGGACGCACCAAGCTCGCCGTTGGGCGTATGCGCATCCGGTCGGAGCAGGTCGGCGAGGCGGCCACCTTCATGTTCGGCGTGCTCCACATGGGCGACCACAACGTTGTTGCGGGCGTACGCGACTATCGCAGCGAGGGCCGCTACCAGGCTGCGATGAAGGAGCTTGAAGAAGCATACGAAAAAGTGGAGATGCGCGACTTGGTTCGAACCATGGACAAACACTTTGGACTAAGCGCCTACTCCCTTAGGAGCCTCTTTCATGACGAACGGCGGAAAGTTCTGGAAATGATTCTCAAGTCGGCGAGGGATAATGCAGAGGCGTCGTTCCGGCAGCTCTACGAACGGGATGCGCCGCTGATGCGTTTCCTTCTGGAGCTGGGCATCGCGCCTCCGAAGGCCTTTCAGGCGACCGCCGAGTTCCTCATCAACATCGACTTGCGGAACACCCTTGCGCAAGATGAGCCGGACGTGGCGCGTCTTGAGTGGCTGATGACGGACGCCAAGCGCTATAAGGTGGCCCTTGACCAGCTGGCCCTCGTCTTTGCCTTTCGCAACACCTTGGAGCGGCTGATGAAGCGCCTCATGCTAAAGCATTCCGACGTGGCACTGATAGCAAAGATTATTGCCCTCGTGGCAATGGCGAGGCGAATGCCCTCTCAGGTCGACTTGTGGAAGGTTCAGAATGACTTCCACACGATTCTCACCAATGTCTATCAGACCTACCGTACGCGAGAGTCCCAAGGCGAGGCGCCGGCCCAGGAGTGGGTGCGACAGTTCACTGCCCTTGGCGACCAGTTGGGCGTGCGCGTGCGGTAGCGGCGTTTTTCTGTCTCCTGCTTCTCAATCCTCCTCATCCGATTCATCTGCATTGCGCCTTCGTGTTGCAGGCCATACCATATCGGGACTTTCTCGACTCTCTAGTGGTGAGGCATGGCCGACTACAAGAAGGCGATCCCGGTGCCCAACGACCTGACCAAGGACTATTGGGAGGGCGCGAAGCAGCATCGGCTCGTCCTGAAGCGCTGTGCTGACTGTGGCCGTTACTCCCATCCCCCACTGCCTACCTGCCCACGATGCCAGTCCGAAAAGATGGTTGCGACCCCGGTGAGTGGCAAAGGCACCCTCTATTCCTATTCGGTGATGCGCAACGCGGGCAACCCTGGGTTTGAGTCGGAGATTCCCTACGCCGTTGCCATCGTCGAGCTTACCGAGCAGAAAGCCCTCTTCACCGTCTCCAACCTCCGCGACTGCCCCCTCGACCAAATCAAGATTGGGATGCCGTTAGAGGTCGTCTTCGAGGATGTCACCCCAGAGGTAACGCTGCCCCAATTCCGCCCGGCCCGCAAAGGATAGGACATGGCCATTCGCAACCCCATGCGCGATAAGTCCTGCATCGTCGGCGTCGGTCACAGCGGCTGCTTCCGAGATGCGGGCGTCCCTGGCGGAACCCTGGTCGCGCGCGCCTGCCTGCAAGCGATCAACGACGCTGGGCTTGAGCCTTCCGACGTCGACGGCATCATCACCTCGCCGATGCCGGGCATCATGGGCTACGACACCATCAACTGTAACTATCTCGTCGAAATGCTTGGCTTGCCTGGTGTTCGCTGGTGGATCGACCACCACGTCGGCGGTGTGCCTGGCCTTGGCTCTGTCTGCATGGCCGCCCTTGCCGTCTCCTCCGGCCTTTGTGATGTCGCTCTAGCCTGCCGCCTCAACTGGCGCCCCAAGGACAAGGGCTATGGCCATGTCATGAGCAACCGGGCCCAAGGGGTGGATGCCTTTCTTAACCCCTACGGGTATGGCGTCTTTCCGCAGAAGTTCTCCTCTTGGTACATGCGCTATGTCCACGAGTTCGGCGTAAAACGGGAGCAGCTGGGGACCTACGTCGTCCAATCGCGAAAGAACGCCCTGCTGAACGATAAGCCTATCGTCGCGCCGCGCCAGGCGATCACGATGGACGACTATCTGAATGCCCGCATGATTTCAGATCCCATGAATCTCCTCGACTGCGACTTTCCCTGCGATGGCGCGGCGGCGGTGATTGTAACCACGCCGGAGCGGGCAAAGTCCTTGAAGCAGAAGCCTGTCTATATCAGCGCTGTTGCCACAGGCCAAGGTCCCCATCCCGACTTCGTCTTTTGGGACGACTACACGGTGATGGCGGCCCATTGGGCGGCAAAAGATATCTGGGAGCGGGCGGGCATAGCACGGAAGGACATCAACTTTCAGCAGATCTACGATGGCTTTGCTCCCTTCATCTTTTACTGGATGGAGGCCCTCGGCTTTGCCAAGCGTGGCGAGGCGCCTGAGTTCGTCGGCAGCGGCGCTCTGAAGCCGGACGGCATCCTGCCAACCAACCTCAATGGCGGTCAGCTGAATGAGGGACGCCTCCACGCCTTGGGCCACACGGTAGAGGCGACGCTGCAATTGCAAGGACGCGCAGGCGCCCGCCAGTTAAAGAAAGCCGATGCGGCAGTCGTCACCGGCGGCGGCTTGTCGGTCGCCGCAATCATGGTTCTGCACCGCTAGTCGGGTACGAGGAGAAGGAGTTGCCCATGGATCGAAAGACCCTCTCTCGCGTTATCTATGAGAAGGATCCGCCTATCGCCCGCATCATCCTGAATTACCCTGAACGCGCGAATGTTCAGGATTCGGCGATGGTGTGGGACATCGACAAGTGCTTAAAGGAAGCCGAGAACGACTGGAGCATCAAGATCGTCATCCTGAAGGCCAATGGCAATGGCTTTTGCGCAGGCCATGCCCTTCGCGGCTCTGCTGAAGGCGTCTCTCCCTACCCTGAGATCAAGGGCGAGACGGAGCAGATCTTCAAGGCCCAGGGCGACCTGCACCTTTGGCCGATGCTCTACCTGTGGGAGTTCCCCAAGCCTATCATCTCCCAGGTGCATGGCTATTGCATCGGCGGCGGCACCTATCTCGCCTACCTCACCGATATCACCATCGCGTCAGAGGACGCCTACTTTCAGATGCCCCTTGTCCAAGGGCTTGGTATCCCTGGAGGGCAGACGATGGTGGAGCCGTGGGCCTTCATGAACTGGAAGCGCACCGCCGAGTACCTCTACACCGCGCGCACGCTCACTGCGCAAGAAGCGATGGATATGGGGCTCGTGAATCGCGTCGTGCCGCGGGAGAAGCTGGAGGAGACGACTGAGCTGATGGCGCGGCACATCGCCCAGGCGCCCGGCACTGCGCTGATGATGACCAAGACCCTCATCAAGCGCGCCTGGGAACTGATGGGCCTGCGCATGCACCTGCAGATGAGCAACGATGTGCGTTTCCTCACCACACGCTTTAGCGATTCGGCGGCTCACGTGAAAGAACGCATGCAGCAGCCCCGGCCCTACGCCAGGGATTTCGCGGCGAAGAAAGAAAAGGAATCGACGCCGAAGAATGGGAAGAAGAAGTAGCTCGACAACGAGCAGAGCGAGCGCTCGCTACTTCTTTCCTCCCTTTGCCCGCTTTTGTTGCAGTTCCTGGATGACCTTCCAACGGGCGGCGTTGTGCACTTTCATCTTTTTCTTGGACTGCAGCTTCTTTTCGCGCCGCTGGCCGCGCGTGTCCATGGATGGCTAACCTTTAGATACGCTTGTAGACGACAAAGGTCACGACTTCCAAGGGCATTGGCGAGGGAACCATTGCCTTGCCGTTCTCCCGAATGCCCGCCTGCGCCCTCGCAGGGTCCCTCGCGTCCGTCTCGTACACGACGATGTTTTTCGCTTGCCCAGGTTTTGAGGTGGCGTTGATGTAGCGCGACGCGGTATAGAAGCCGCCTGCTGCGACAACCTCCCGCCCATGGTGATGGTCGTACCACTCGTTGAACTGGGCATCCAGCCCCGGGTCTTTGGCTTGAACTTGCGCGATAACCACGCCCGTTGCCCTTTTGCCTTTCCCATCGCCGCCATATGCCCTATGAAGCTTTACGACTGCCGCAGTCCCGCCTGCGTGCGCCGGGTGCAGCTGCGGCGGACTCGCCTTCGACTTCTCCCTCTGCTCGGCATATGCCGCCACCGGGTCTGGTTTCGAGGTTTCGTAGATTGCCAGGTACATGGGCTCAGTCGCTGGCGTCAAGCCGTCGATCTTTTTGAATCGCGTCATCTGCGTAAAGACGCCGTGCTTCAGCATGTCGTTGCGGTGCGTAGTGTTGTACCAGTGATTCCAGTCGGCCTCTTGTGCCGGGTCTTTGCACCCGTTCATGGTGAACATGATGCCTGTGTGGTTACGGCCTTCCATCGTGACCCCCTATATAAGCTGGTGGGATGGTACCAGAGGGAAAAGAAACGCGCCAGGCTGAGTTGGGCCGGTTGCTCTCATCACGGACTCGGTTTATATTCTCCCCCACAGACAGTATGTTTGGGACTTATATACTTGACGCATGGTATACCACCTGTTGATTTGGGGGTTTTACAGAGGTGACGCGTTTCGTTGCTCATGGCGGAGGTGCTCCAGTACCAGGCGTTGATTGCAGAGGGGGCGTAGCTGTTCGTGTAGCTTCAACCTGAATCTGCGTGGCCCTTATAATGGCATTAGCTTCCTTCTCCGCGGCCTTCATTCCAAAGTACGCACTTATGCCAATGCCGCCGACCGCAACAACAACGGCTAAGAAGGCGACCCCAAGATTCCATCTGTTTTGGTCGCGTTGTGCATTGAACAGAGCATTGCGGTCTAGCATCTCGCGGTGCTCCTTTGGCGTGAAACCTTGCTGCCACTTAGCAAAACCAATACTTTCGCTATTTGGAGAGCACTCGCGAGTTTTATTAATGACTTCCAGAATGAGACTCTCGGGGAGAAGTTCGTGTGAAACAGTTTTCCAAGCAGGGCCAAGCCCCTTGAAGTCCCGCCACAATTCATGGCGCTGAACAAAACAGAACGGCATTCCCGCATACGGCTGTACGTCAACGCTGTCCCCGGAGCCTGTAGCCGTGCCTTGCCGGGACTGCCTGCCACGCTTTGGGGATTCAGCGTTAGCCCGGTACAGCGAATCCACTTCGTCCAGTTGACCCGTGATAGTGTTCCGCAGCGAGAGAAACCCGCACTCCGAGCACTTAGCCATAGCGCACCCCAAGGATAGGATGCCCGCGATTCTACCATTTCCCCTGGGGCAACCCGACGGTTTCCTCCATACCACCTGAGGTAGGCACACGGCAAGTCTGAGTCAAGTATATAAGTCCCGACACTTCCCCTTTGCCCGCGTCCTGCGCTGCCATCGATGCGCTCGCCCGTATCACGGCGAGGCCAGGCTAAGAGCCTCGGGTACCGAATTGCGGCTTACCCATGAACGGCGTACCGGTGAGGGGCGTACACGTGGAGAGACGTGCACCCGACTGCCACGATCCCAATCTGTAGACGCGTTGAGCGAACAATTTGCCGCTCGCGTCCTTCCGTATATCCAGCTCGATGATGGCTGGAAAGTGGACATCATTGCCGCGTTGGGCAGCGGAACGCCTCAGCCGGACCATAAGCCGGAGCAGGAGCGGTCGGAACGGGCGCTACAAAACATTCGGAAGCAACATCAATGGGGCCATATCAGTGATGACGACTATCTCCGCGACCGGGCGGCTATCGAACGGCAACTCAAAGCATTGCTGGATGATGCCCGCCCGCAGGAGTTGCCGAATTTGGAACGGGCCGCAGCCTTTCTCAATGATCTACCTGCGTTGTGGGCACACCCAGGTGTGGGGGATCAGCAACGGGAAGAATTGCTGCGGGAGGTCTTCACCAAAATCACGATCGACGGGAAGACTTTCACGGCCATTGAGCCAAAACCCGTCTACATCCCCCTCTTTGCCGTGATGGCGAGTGCTCAAAAAGTCGACTACCAGGAGTCCATTCCCAGTCCAACCCCCCGTCCATTTATACCTGGCGCTGCAAGCAGAAGTCGACCTTAAAGGTTCTGGCTTTGTCCACGATGGCCATTGGACTTAACATAATGGAATTACATAAGACTGCTATCGGAAACAAAAAGACCGCCGTTTTGGGCGGTCTAAAATGTTCGTGGTCGGGATGCTGGGATTTGAACCCAGGGCCTTCGCCACCCGAGGGCGACGCGCTGCCGTGCTGCGCTACATCCCGAAATATGTGGCCCTAAAATGTGAGCCTATTTTACCACCAAATTTCGCGAAAATTTTGCAATTTCGCGTTATCATACTATTGACAAGGTCAGCCACCCGAGGGCGGCGCGCTGCCGTACTGCGCTACATCCCGTTATCTCACCAAACTACCGCTGTGTTCCCCAATAATCTTCCGCATCTGACTGCCATAAAAGCCTGGTGCCGATGGCCATCGGCACCAGGCTTTTACGAGTACCACTGCGCCTGAACGGAGGGCTCGACTCCATCGGTGGGCAACCGAAGGGACTCGTCGGGCTGGACGGCCCAGTACTCTGATATCAGTTCAGAAGTGTGCCATTCCTTCTCTTTCATGGCGGAAGTATTGTACCAGATTCGTTTTGAGGGAGCGAACGTTCAGGATGTCTTCTTGGCCACCCCTGCCACATGAGGCCGTACGGGGTAAGGGCCGAAGGAGAATGGTCGAAGGTCAACGACCTCGAGCCCTGTCGCCTTAATCGCTGCGACGCTATCCCGATTCGGGTGGCAGCCTCCCGCGAGGGTCTTCCAAAAGGGCATTGAGAAATCTTGGAATCGCCTCCATCCGCTAACACTGCGCACATGCTCCATGAAGCGAAGCTCGCCGCCCTTCGTAAGGACTCTGGCGATTTCACTCAGGCTGTGCGCTGGGTAGTCGACGCTGCATAGCACAAGAGTGGCGATGACGGTGTCAAAGGAGCCGTCGGGGAAGGGCAGGCGTTCAGCCGCCTGGTCGATAAAGCTGACGGATATGCCAAGGCTCTCGGCCTTCGCCTTCAGCCGTTTCATCATGTGCGGGTTCGGCTCGATAACCGTCAACTGCGCTCCCTTGGGATAGTACGAAAGGTTCGCCCCTGTGCCCGCGCCTATCTCAAGGATGCGCCCTTTGGCCTCACCAGCCGCGAAAGCTCGCCACCTGGGAAAGACACTGCGCTCCGCGCTCGCCGTTACTCGGTCGTACACAGCGGCGAAGAGTCGGCTTTTGGACGGCATGCTGTAGCCTTAGACGACGATTCGCTTGAATGCTGCGATATATGGAATGTCCAAGTAGTCGGGGCGCGGCGTCATCGTCGCGCGAATCTTTCCCACAGCCTGATGGGCCGCGACCGGGTCGTCCCACTCCGTCTCGTAGACTGTCAGATACTGCGTGCCGCCTGGCGTCATCTTTTCGCTTCTATATCGCGTCCCCGCGTAGTACGCGCCGCTGCTCAATATCTCAGGGATATGTTCAGTGTCGTACCAAACAAAAAGTTCGCGCTCCTTCGCTGCATCCTTGCAATTCGACATTGCGATCAGCACGCCCTTTGCCCTCTTCCCATGTCCGTTGCCCACCTGCGCCGCCAGCTTGTAGACGCCGATGTGCCCCGTCTGCGTCGCTGGGCGGTTCGACTTTCGCAATTCAGGCAGCGCGCGATAGGCGGCCAGTTGCGTATCGTATGCCATTTGTGGGTCTGGCTTTGTCGTCTCCGTCAGCACCATGTACCGCGCATCGCCTGGCATTTTGTAGTCGCCAACACGCTGGTAGCGCGCGCCTATGGGGAACTGCCCCAGGCCCAGCATATCCGGCAAATGGATCTCGTTATACCATCGGTTCCAGGCCTCCTCCTCCTGTGGGTCCTTGGGATTCAGCAAGCCTATCGTGACGCCGGTGTGCGCTCTGCCTTCCATAGCTCCTCCGCGGTCTGGGTCGAGGGGATTGCCTCACGGCGACCCGTATAATGATGCCTCTATTATCCGATGAAAAGAACGGCTTTGGCTGCGAATCGAGGTCTTCTTCGTGGCGTAACCGTCATCGAGTGGGGCGAATTCGTCGCCGTCCCGCTCTGCGGGCGCATCCTCGCCGATATGGGCGCGCGCGTCATCAAGGTGGAGCCTCCCCATGGCGACGTTGCGCGCTCGATGCCGCCCTTTTTCCCTGGCGTGAGAGGCCCTGAGTCAAGCGCCTTCTACCAGCACTTGAACCTCAGCAAAGAGAGCCTTTGCTTGGATGTGAAGACGAGACATGGCCGTCGGGACATTCATCGCCTCCTTGAAGCCGCCCATCTCCTCATCGAAGGCCAGCGGCCTGCTGATGCACGCGCTTGGGGCTTCGACCATCCTTCTCTCGCGAAGCGGCATGCCCATCTCGGCGTTGTCTCCGTGACGCCTTTCGGTAAAACTGGCCCCTATCGCGATCTCCCCGCAAACGACCTCACCATCTGGGCGATGAGCAGTCAGGCAACGGCGAACCCGAGATTCGTTCCTGAGCCTGATATGGCCCCGCTGAAACTGCCGGGCTATGCCGCAAGCGAAGTGGCAGGCCGTTTTGCCGCTGCCGCCGCTGCTGCTGCATTGATGTCGTCCAAGGCTGGCGCGGCTGGTGTTCATTTCGACCTCTCGATGCTCGATTGCCTCATCGCTACCGCTCACACTCGCCTGGCGCGCTATCAAGTCGAAGGTCGGTCCGCACCGAGGGTCGGGCCGCCTGTGGCCCCGCGCTTCGCGCCCGCCGGCATCTTTCGGTGCAAAGATGGCTACGTCGCTATCGTCTGCAATCTGGATAGCCAGTGGCAGGGCCTTGTGCGCGCCATGGGCAACCCTGACTGGG
>CAMAVV010000055.1 GCA_945861815.1 Thermoflexus hugenholtzii JAD2 | reverse complement strand
GCCCCAAGAGCTTCCCCGGCGAACAGGCTGCCATCGATTACTTGAAGAAGGGTAACCCCGGCCACGACGACACTTTCTACCGGCAGGTGGAGGCAAATATCCTGCGCAAGAACTGGGTGGGGCAGTATATCTGGAAGAACGACCCGGAGACGTCGTGGATATACGAGACCGCGGTGCATGCAGAGGCGCCATATGTGTGGGAGCAGTTCCAACGTATTTCTTGTCCGACGCTGGTGGTGCAGTGCGAGCACAGCCCGGACCTGCCCGCCGAGACGGCGCAGAAGATGGCCGCGGCGAACGCAAAGGCGACGCTTGTGCAGGTGAAGGGCGCATCGCACGGCTTTCATCAGAACCGGCCCGAGGATTTCGAGCGCATCGTGCGGGAGTTTTTGGGGAGGGCGTAGGGGAAGTACATCCACTGAGAGCGCTCCGGTGCGGCTCCGATGCGGCCCCGGTGGGGCACGCGGGGTGCAGACACATACGGAGTGAAGACACACGCGGAGTCCTTCGGAAAGGACTGAAGGCACTGAACGAACCGCAATCCTGCTAAGATTAGGGAAGAAATAGAGGCCAGGCAGGGTTATGAATCTACGAATCGAGATTGAGCGTGAAAAAGATGGGCGGTGGATCGCAGAGGTGCCAGAGTTGCCTGGGGTGATGGCATATGGCTCTACGCGTAAGCTTGCCCTTGCAAAGGCGAAGGCGCTGGCGTTGCGGGTGATTGCCGACCGGCTGGAGCACGGCGAGGCTGGGTCGGAGCTTTTGAGGGTGTCGTTTAGGGCGGCATGAGCGCAAAGGCCCGCGAGGTGCTGCAGGCGCTTCTCAGGTCTGGACGGGCTCTCAAGCGTCAGTCGGGTTCTCATCGAGTCCTCCACAAGAGCCTGGCCAGATTTCGCATTTGCCTTCCATGACTCAGATGAGATTGGGCCGCGAATGCTCGCCAGGATTGCGCGTAAGACAGGACTGCGGCCTAAAGACCTTTGATATGAACGTATGACTCTCCCCATGCACTTCGATGTGAGCGTCTCATCGCCCTATGAAAAGTGGGGCGGCACGAAGGCTATCGGCGAGGCGGCCAAGCACGCTGAAGCGGTTGGCCTTTATGGCGTCCAGTTCGGCGAGCACGTCGTTACGCCTGGTGTCTGGTACGACAACTTCGTCCTCGCCTCCCATCTCGCGACCCTGACCAGAAAGCTGCGCCTCACCTTTAGCGTGCTGGTTGTGCCCTATCGCCCATGCATCCAGACGGCGAAGCTCATCGCCACGCTGGACGTGATTTCCCAGGGGCGCATCAACGTCACGATGACGGCTGGATGGATGCAGCATGAGTTCGAGGCGCTGGGCATCCCCTTCGAAACACGCGGCCCGCTGACGGACGAGTACATCAGGGCGATGAAGGCGCTGTGGACGGAGGAGAGGCCCTCGTTCCAGGGGCGTTTCGTCAGTTTCCCAAGCATCGTCTTCGAGCCGAAGTGTGTGCAGAAGCCCCACGTTCCCATCTGGATCGGCGGCAGCAAGGCGCGCGCCCTGCGACGGGTGGCGGAGCTTGGCGACGGCTGGTCGCCGGACGCCGGAACGCCGGACGAGATGGCGGCGCGCATCGCGACGATCAAGGGGATGGCGAAGACCTACGGCCGGGATTCATCCGCGTTCACCTTCGCTGGGACGCTGGGGATGGGCAAGCCGACGCTTGAAATGAGCCCCCGCGTGCTGAAGTATTACCCGGAGCGTCCGCTGGAGACGCCGGAGCAGGCCATCGACTATATCAGGCGCTACCAGCAGGCGGGCGTTTCGCACCTGTCACTGCGTTTTGCCTGGGAGTCGCCCGCCGATTACATGCGGTGGATGGAGTGGTTCGCCGCGAAGGTGATGCCGGCCTTTCGGTAGGGCGCGAAGGTTGCGGCTGGAGCTAACTGGCCTTGGCCTGCTTGGCGCTGAGCTGTCCGCAGGCGGCGCGAATCTCGACACCCTTCTCCACGCGCACCGTCGTCGCGATGCCATAGCTCTCCACGATGCGCTGGAAGGCAAGGACCACATCGCGTTTGGGGCGCGAGAATGTGGCGTCGGTCGGGTTCACGGGGATAAGGTTCACGTGGCAAAGCATGCCCTTGAGCAGCTTCCCCAACTCGTGGGCCAGTTCCTCTGAGGCGTTCACCTGGTCGTTGAGGACATACTCGAAGGTGATGCGCCTCTTTGTCGCCTCGAAGTAGGAACGGCAGGCCTTCATCAGGTCGGCGATGGGGTACTTTCTGTTGACGGGCACCATGATGTTGCGCAGCTTGTCATTGGGGGCGTGGAGGCTGACCGCAAGGTTGACCTGGAGCTTCTCTGTGGCGAGGGTCAAGATGCCTGGAATAATGCCTGAAGTGGAGATGGTCATGCGGCGCGCGCCGAGATTGAAGCCTTGCGGGTCGTGAAGGCGCTCGACAGCCTGCCAGAGATTGGCATAATTCAGAAGCGGCTCGCCCATGCCCATGAAGACGATGTTCGTGATGGGAAGATGCGTTTCACCTTCTGCAGCAGCTTTGGCAGGGGCCTGCTTTTGTCCAGGGCGCGCGGAAGAAAGCTCGCGGGCGAAGAGCAGGACTTGGGCGACGATTTCACCGCTCGTAAGGTTGCGCACAAATCCCATCTGGCCTGTGGCGCAGAAGGGGCAGCCGACGGCGCAGCCGGCCTGGGTGGAGACGCAGACGGTCCGCCGCTCGCGGCTCTCCTCTGTGAGGTCGTACATCATCAGCACAGATTCGATGACGTTGCCGTCGTCGAGCTTCAGCAAGAGCTTGCGCGTGAGGCTATCGTCGGAGGTGAGCGCACGGATGACGGCGGGCAGGCGCACCTCGGCCCGTTCGGCAAGGCGCGCGCGCAGGTAGGCGGGGAGGTCAGTCATCTCGTCGATGGAGAGGGCGAAGCGCTTGTAGAGCCAGCCCCAGACCTGCCGCGCGCGATAGGCGGGCTCGCCAAGCTCTGCCAGCAAGGATGCGAGTTGCGGATGCGAGAGGTCGAGAAGGTTGGTGCGCGTCATCGACGGCTCAGGCCTAGCACAGCAGATGGTTGGTGGGCGACGAAGTCGGCGTTCAGATGGTCGTAGGGATGGCCTGCCTCGTGTCCCCAGGTGGCGACACAGCTCCAGCAGTTGGCGGCCTTGGCCGATTCGATGTCGGCAAAGCTATCGCCGACGACAAGGGTTTCGCGGGGGTCCGCCTTGAGCTGGCGCAAGGCAAGAAGCACCGGCTCCGGGTGCGGCTTGTGGTTCGTCACGTCCTCATAGCCCACAACGACCGAGAAGAGGCTCGCGATGCCCATGTCGGCAAGCTCTTTCGCCGCGCCGGCGGCACGTCCGGCACTCTCGAAGGCGCGCGCCTTTTGGGTAATGACGCCAAGCCGCACGCCACGGCGGTGGAGCGACTGCAGGGCGTCTAAGACGCCCGGGAAAAGCACAACGCTGGCGTGCTCTTGCTGCCAGTAGGCGCTCACATAATGGTCGAAGATGCTGTGGGCTGCGCCGTGCGCCGAGGCAAGCTCTTCCAGGGCGCTTTTGTACTGCCTGCCGCCTAGGGTGCGCACAAACTCGTCAGCCGTCGGCGAGGTGATGCCTGCGTGGGCGAAGGCGCGATGGAGGGCAGACCGCCTGGCGCGAACGGTGTCGGCGAGGGTGTCGTCCAGGTCAAAGAGGATGGCGGAGAAGGGAAGCGCTGTGCTATGCGAAGGGGTGGACATACACCCCAGTTTACGCCGCTGCGCCCAATGGCGTCTTCGAGTTGGCCTCAATGAAGGCAAGGGCTCTCTTCCACGCGTCGTCCGAGGCGGAGGCATGTTCGACGAAGCGGCGGTCGAAGAAGGAGTGAGGCGTTCCAGGGTAAATGTGGATATCGGCATGTTTGCCGGCGGTCTTCAAGGCGCTGCGGAACTTCTCTACCTCTTCGGCGGGGATGCCTTGGTCGGCTCCGCCCATAAGTCCAAGGATGGGGCAGCGGATCTCCGTCACGCGCTCCGTGACCGAGGGGCCTCCATCGCGGGCGGCGCGAGTGGGATGGCCATAGAAGCCGATGGCGCCCGAGAGGCGGTGACCAGCCATCGCCTGATACCAGGAATTGGAGCCGCCGAAGCAAAAGCCCAGGGTGAACATCGCGCGGTTTGCGTTCCCTTTGCCCTGGCGAAGCCACGCTGCTGCCGCTGCAACATCGAGGGCGATCTGCGAGGTCTTTGTCTTGGCGACATGGTCGGCGAAGACGAAGTCGTCGGCGCGCTTGGCCACGCCTGCGGTGCGCCCAAAGTAGTCGATGGCGACTGCGGCGATGCCGCGCTCGGCAAAGCGGTCGGCCAGTTCTTCATAGAACTTATGCAGGCCGCGCACGTCAGGGAGGATGACGACGGCTGGCCCGCCAACGCCAGGCCCGACAGCAGCATAGGCTGCAAAGGTGGTCCCGTCGGAGGCAGTGAGGGTGAGGTCTTCTGTTGCAATGGCCCCGCCGCCAATCACGGGGATAGGCGGTCTGGCGTCCTTGTCATAACACATAGCATGCCTCCACTACATCGTTTGCCTACGCGTGCGATGGCGCTTTGGCCCCGGCTTCCAAGCGTGCTTTCAGCGCCAGGCTCTCCTGCCACATGGCCTTTGGCACGCGGTCGCCAAAGCCGGTGAAGAGCGCCTTCTGCCCTTCGACGGCCTTGAGCCAGCCTGCCTTATCCACAGCCAGCAACTCGCGAAGTGTATCGGGGCTAACATCGAGGCCTGTGATATCGAGGCTGGAGGGTTTGGGAAGGTGGCCGATGGCCGTCTGATCGGCAGTTACTTCGCCGTGGACGCGGCCGATGACCCAGCGGAGGACGCGAAGGTTCTCGCCGAAGCCGGGCCAGAGGTATTTCCCCTGATTGTCCATGCGGAACCAGTTCACGCGAAAGATTTCCGGCGGATGCTTGAGCTTTTTGCCGACGTTGAGCCAGTGGGCGAAGTAGTCGCCCATGTGGTAGCCGCAGAAGGGGAGCATGGCCATGGGGTCGTTGCGGACGACGCCGACTGCGCCGGTGGCGGCCGCCGTTGTTTCCGAGGCCATAGTTGCGCCAAGGAAGACGCCGTGTTGCCAGTTGAAGGCTTGATAGACGAGAGGGATGAGATTTGCCCGGCGGCCGCCAAAGAGGATGGCCGAGATGGGAACGCCCTTAGGGTTCTCCCACTCCGGTGACATGGTGGGGCACTGGCGCGCGGGTGTGGTGAAACGAGAGTTGGGGTGAGCCGCCTTTGTTAGGCTATGTGGAGTCCAAGGCTTGCCCTGCCAGTCGATAGCCTCATGGGGAGGAGAGCCGTCCATGCCCTCCCAATAGGGCGTCTTGTTGTGCGTCAGCGCGACGTTGGTGAAGATCGAGTTTCGGTTGAGCGTCGCCATCACGTTGGGGTTGGTGCGCGAGTTGGTGCCGGGCGCAACGCCGAAGAAGCCGGCCTCGGGGTTGATGGCGTAGAGCCGCCCGTCGTCGCCGATGTGCATCCACGCGATGTCCTCGCCCACGGTCCAGACCTTATAGCCCTTCTGGCTGGCGGGCGGGATGAGCATGGCAAGGTTGGTCTTGCCGCAGGCGCTGGGGAAGGCGGCGGCGATATAGGTGGTGCGGCCGCTGGGCTCTTCGATGCCGAGGACGAGCATGTGCTCGGCGAGCCAGCCTTCCTTGCGCGCCTTCCAGCTGGCGATGCGGAGGGCGTGGCACTTCTTGGCCAGGAGGGCGTTGCCGCCATAGCCGGAGCCGATGGACCAGATGAGCTCTTCCTCAGGGAAATGGGCGATATAGCGGCGCTCAGGGCTCAGGTCGCCCAGGGAGTGAAGGCCCTTGACGAAGTCGTTGGAGCCGCCCAGGCGGTTCAGGGCAGCCTTGCCCATGCGCGTCATGATGCGCATATTCACGGCAACGTAGGGGCTGTCCGTCAGCTCCACGCCGACCTTGCTATAGGGAGAGTTCACCGGGCCAAGGATATAGGGGGCGACGTACATGGTGCGTCCGCGCATGGCGCCGTTGAAAAGAGCGCCAAGCTTTGCCTTGGCATCCTTGGGCTCCATCCAGTTGTTGTTCGGGCCGGCATCCTCCTTCTGCTTGGTGCAGACGAAGGTGAGGTGCTCGGTGCGGGCGACATCCGTCGGGTCGCTGCGGTGGAGGTAGCAGTTGGGGTAGGCTTGTTGGTTTAGCGCATAGAGGGTGCCTGCGCGAAGCATCTCCTTGGTGAGCTGCTGGTTTTCGGCGTCGGAGCCATCGCACCAGTGGACCTTGTCAGGCTTTGTGAATTTGGCGCATTCGTCTACCCATAGTTCGAGGGGTGTCGGCACGGCGGGTTTCTCCTGTGAGATTGGTCGTAAGGTGTGGTGAGGCTCAAGCATTATATCGCCAGCCGCCAAGGCGCGCCCGGATTGAAGAGAGGCTGGGGTAGGAAAAGCGTGGCACCAGAGTCAGCGACTCAGTCAGCGAGCTAGCTTGGGTAGACCATGAACTCCAGCAGGTTGCCGTCTGGGTCGTAGATATAGACGCTTGTCCCCTCTTTGCCGCGCCCGCCGACGCGCTTCACTGGGCCGTCAACGGGCGTGACGCCTGCCTTCTTCAGCGTCGCGAGAATGTCTTCCACCGTGCCGTCCCAGACGAAGCAGAAGTCGCCGCAGCCGACGGCAGCGCCCTTGCCGCGCAGATGGCCCTTCTTGTTCGGCGGGTGGATGTTGATCTTGTTGTTGCGCCCCACCTGGACGGAGAAGATGGGAGCTTCGCCTTTGCGCCATCTCTCTTCGTCGTTGATGTGAAAGCCTATCGCCTTGTAGAAGGCGATGAGGCGCTCGCAATCGGCGGTCGGCATGGCGGCGTGGTCGAAGCCGGCGATGGGCATGGGGGCCTCCTTAGAGATGGCGGCTCGATTGTATCGCGAGTGTCTATGAGGAAGGAGGCGCGGCGATTCCCGTCCCCGAGAAGCGGCACCACGGCCACGACGCTCACCCGGCGAAGGATGCAGGGATGGCGACGGCAGGGGCGTGAGAGCCTACCCCACCACCACATTCACCAGTTTCCCCGGCACGTAGATCACCTTCCGCACCTGCTTGCCGTCAACGAGCATCGACGTCACCTTGTCGCTTTTGAGCGCAAGGGCCTTCGCCTGCTCCTCCGTCACGTCGGCGCTGACGGTGAACTTGTCGCGCAGCTTGCCGTTCACCTGGATGATGAGGGTGACTTCGGTGTCCTTGGCCTTCTCGGCGTCATAGGCGGGCCAGGGCTGCTGGTGGATGCTGTAGCTGCGGCCTGTCGCCTCCCACAGCTCTTCGGCGACGTGGGGCGTGAACGGCGCCATGAGCACCAGCAGCTTTTCGATGGAGGCCTTCCACGCCCCTTCGCTGACGGCGTTGCCCTCCCAGTATTTCTGCAGCTCGTTGGTGAACTCCATCATGGCGGCGATGGCGGTGTTGAAGGAGAACTTCTCCAGGGAGGCCGTCACGCGCTTGACGGTCTTGTGCGTCGTGCGCTCCAGCTCTTCGATGGCCTGGTTGTCGGACTTCCAGTCGTGCTCCGCGGCGCTGCGGGTCGCCAGTCCCCAGGCGCGGGTGAGCCAGCGCGACATGCCCTGGATGCCTGTGGTGCTCCAGTTTGCCCCTTGGTCCCAGGGGCCGACGAACATCAGGAAGAGGCGCACCGTGTCCGCGCCGTCGCGTCCGACGAAGTCGTCAGGATTGACGACGTTCCCACGGCTCTTGCTCATCTTCTCGTGGTCTTCGCCCAGGATGATGCCCTGGTTGAAGAGGCGCTTGAATGGCTCGTCGAAGTCGATGAGCTTCAGGTCGTGGAGGGCTTTGGTGAAGAAGCGGGAGTAGAGGAGGTGCATGACGGCGTGCTCCGCGCCGCCGGTGTACTGGTCTACAGGCGCCCACTTCTTCGCCAGCGCCGGGTCGAAGGGACCTTTGTCGTACTTGGGGCTGGCGTAGCGCAGGAAGTACCACGATGAATCGACGAAGGTGTCCATCGTATCGGTCTCGCGCTTGGCGGGGCCGTGGCACTTGGGGCAGGTGGTGTTGAGGAAGCCTTGGTGGAACTTCAGCGGCGATTCGCCCGTCGGCTTGAACTGGGCATCTTCAGGCAGGAGCACGGGCAGGTCTTTTTCAGAGAGGGGGACGATGCCGTCCGTTGGACAATAGACGACGGGGATGGGCGTGCCCCAGTAGCGCTGGCGCGAGATGAGCCAGTCGCGGATGCGGTAGGAAATCGTGCGCTTGCCGATGTGCTTGCGCTCGGCCAGGTTGGCGACGGCGTCGAGGGCCTTTTCTGCTGACGTGCCTGTCAGCTCATCGGAGTTCATCATCTCTCCCGGCTCGGTGTAGGCGGCCTTCAGCTGCATGCCGTCCCAGCCCTTGGGTTTGATGACGATCTTCACCGGCAGGTTGTTCTTGTGGGCGAAGGCGAAGTCGCGCTCATCGTGGGCGGGGACGGCCATCACCGCGCCGGTGCCGTAGGTGGCCAGAACGTAGTCGGCGATATAGAGAGGAACGCGCTCGCCGTTGAAGGGGTTGACGCAGTATGCGCCGATGGGCACGCCCGTCTTCTCCCGGTCGGTGGACATGCGCTCGACTTCGCTGGCGCGCCGTGCTTGGGTCACATACTGCTCGACCGTCGCCTTCTCCTGCGGCGAGGTGAGCTTTTCGACGAGGGGATGCTCAGGCGCGAGGACCATAAAGGTGACGCCGAAGACGGTATCGGGGCGTGTGGTGAAGACCTTGATGCTTCTTTCGGGCAGGTTGTAATGGGAGATATCGAAGGCCAGCTCAACGCCCTCGCTCCGTCCGATCCAGT
>CAMAVV010000054.1 GCA_945861815.1 Thermoflexus hugenholtzii JAD2 | reverse complement strand
ATGGTCCCGCTCAAGCCGAAATAATCTGAACGAGCCAGACGGGCAGGCCTTAGGCCAGCCCCTATCGGATTCTTGCTACTTTTATGGAGACGTCCGTTTCAAACGGGCGTCTCTCCTTTTTCCTGGTAAGATAGACGGAGCAAATCATGAAAGCTAGCCGCTCCCGACTCGACAAACCCATGGCAAAGGTGGTGCAGCAGTACACCGCCTCCATCGCCTACGACCGCCGCCTCGCGCCCTACGATATCCAGGGGAGCATCGCCCATGCGCGCATGCTGGCGAAGCAGGGCATCATCTCGCCTGCCGAGGGCACGCGTATCGTCGAGGGGCTTGAGGCCATCGGCAAAGAGATCGCCGCAGGCAAGTTCACGTACCGGGAAGAACTCGAAGACATCCACATCAATATCGAAGGCCGCCTGAAAGAGCTGATCGGCGATGTCGCCGGCAAGCTGCACACGGCCCGTTCGCGAAACGACCAGGTGGCATTGGACGCGCGCCTCTTTGTGAAGGACGCCATCGCCCAGACGATAGGGCGGCTCTACAAGCTGCAAGTCGCGGTCGTGGGGCAGGCGGAGAAGAACAAGAAGACGATCCTCCCAGGGTACACGCACCTTCAGCGCGGCCAGCCTGTCCTCCTGGCGCATCACCTGCTGGCCTATTTGGAGATGCTCCAGCGCGACGCGGGCCGCTTCATCGACTGCCTCAAGCGCACCGACGTGATGCCCCTGGGCAGCGGCGCGCTGGCTGGTTCGCCGTACCCCTTGGATCGGGACTTCGTCGCCAAGGAGCTTGGCTTCAGCAAGGTGAGCGCCAACAGCATGGACGCCGTCTCCGACCGGGATTTCATCATCGAATACGAGTCGGCGGCAAGCATCGCCATGATGCACCTCTCGCGCCTTGCCGAGGAACTCATCCTCTGGTCCTCTGCCGAGTTCTCCTTCGTCGAACTGGACGACGCCTACACGACAGGCAGCAGCATCATGCCGCAAAAGAAGAACCCGGACATCGCCGAGCTGGCGCGGGGGAAGACGGGGCGCGTCTACGGGCATCTCGTGGCGGCACTGACGCTGATGAAGGGCCTGCCGCTCACCTACAACCGCGACCTGCAAGAGGACAAAGAGGGTCTGTTCGATACCGTCGATACGCTGAACGCGACGCTGGACGTGCTTGCCGAAGCAATCGCAACGGCGACGTTCAACGCCAAACGCATGCGGCAGGCGGCGTCTACGGGCCACTTGCTGGCAACCGACATCGCCGACTATCTTGTACGCAAGGGCGTGCCCTTCCGCGAGGCGCATGGCATCGTGGGCAAGCTGGTGCAAAAGGCCATCGCGAAGGGGCAGGACGTTTCAGAGCTGTCATTGGCCGACTACCAGCGGCATTCGAAGAAGTTCGGGCCGGACGTGAAGAAGATCACCATCGAGTCGTCGGTGGCGGCGCGGGCGGTGGTGGGCGGAACGGCGCCAGCCTCGGTGGCGAAGGCGCTGGCAGAGGCGAAGAGGGCGTTAAGAGGGGAATAGTCACCCTCTCCTCTCGCTACGCGAGGTCCTCTCCCATCGAGGGCGAGGGGCAAGATTCGGAAAGGCGCTTAGCAGTGGCAACCGAAGTGAAGATAAAGATAGCGCCGTCGATCCTCTCGGCGGACTTCGCGCGCCTGGGCGAACAGGTGGCTGAAGCTGAGGCGGCAGGGGCCGACTACATCCACGTGGATGTGATGGACGGCCACTTTGTGCCGAACCTGACCATCGGGCCCGTGGTTGTCGAAGCGCTGCGCCCGCGCACCAAGCTCACGCTGGACGTGCACCTGATGGTGACGAACCCGGATAGCGTCATCCCGGAGTTCGCCAAGGCAGGCGCAAACATCCTCACGGTGCACGCAGAGGCGACGCCGCACCTCCACCGAACAATCCATTTCATCAAAGAGCGCGGCGTGAAGGCCGGCGTCTCCCTGAACCCCAGCACGTCCCTGGCCTCCATCGAAGAGATGCTCCCCTACCTTGACCTCATCCTCATCATGACGGTGAACCCTGGCTTTGGCGGGCAGTCGTTCATCAAGAGCGTCCTGCCGAAGATAGAGCGATTGCGAAAGATGCTGGACGCAGGCGGGCACCAGGCGGAGATGGAAGTGGATGGCGGTGTGAACGCCGAGACTGCCCCGTCGGTCGTGAAGGCGGGCGGGCGCGTGCTGGTGGCAGGGTCGGCGATCTTCAACAAGCGCGAGAGCGTGGCGCAGGCGATGGCGCGGCTGAAGAGCAGCGTGGCAGGGATAGCGGTTTCGTAGCCCGTCGCCAGTTGTGCAGCGTCGTATACTGGCCCAATGCGCCAGGTTAGGCTCCCACTTCTGTTGGCTGGCCTTGCGGCTGTATTGCTCGTCGCCTCCTGCTCCTCAAATAGCGAGTCGGGGGTGCCCTCGTCAAGCCCTGTGCCGTCTCCCACGGCCGCCTCGTTGCCAACGTCCACACCAGAGGCGAATCCCTGTCCTTCGCTCATCCGGGAAATCGCCAATGTGCAAGCGCTTGCCCTCACACCAGCAGAGGTCGCGACCCTGGAGCAGGCCTGCGCCAATATCGCCAAGCTTCGCCAAGGCGCGCTCACCATCGAATTGACGGACGGGAACGGACGGCCCTTGCGCGGCATCCCTGTGCGCATCGAACAGAAGAAGCATCGCTTCAGATTCGGCGGACAGCCGAACGAGCTGCAGCGCGGCGTGGTCAGCGCCCAGGAGCAGGCAGCCTACGAAGAGCGCTTCTTCTCCCTCTTCAACGAATTCGCCTGGGGCTTCGTCTGGCGAAGCTACGAAGCGACGCAAGGGAACCGCAGGAACGACGTCGCGGAGATCGGCCTGCGCCTGGCAGCCAAACATGGCACAACGGTAAGAGGACATGCGCTTATCTATACACAAGAGCACCCGCCCTGGTTCACGGAGATAGGCGCCCAGGCGGAGCAGTTCCGCGTCGCCGAGGCCCACGTGCGGGACCTGGCAACACGGTATAAGGGAAGAGTATCGGAATGGGTGGTGGTCAACGAGACAAAGAACACCTTCTCCCTCGCGGGAATGCTTCGCGGCCAGCAGCTGATCGCACCCCTCACCGAGAGCACGCGGCAAGGCGTTGTGGACTACGTGGACCCGGCCTTCCGCTGGGCCAGGGAAAGCGACCCAAGCGCTATCCTGCTATTCAACGATAACCGGGTGGTGAGCGGGAAGCAGTTGGAGAAGATCGAGGCCATCCTGCAAGAGCTGAAGCGGCGCAACACGCCCTTTGATGGCATCGGGATACAAACACATATGAAGAACGAAGGGCGCGTGCCGCTCGACCGCATGCAGGCCAACCTCACACAGCTCGCCCAGTACGGCCGCTTGAATCTGACGGAACTCAGTGTACCGTCCCGACCGTCAACCCCCAGCGAGAACCTCTTTGACAGCGAGTCGTGGGCGGGATGGAGCGAGGAGACCCAGGCGGCCTACGCCCTGGCCATGTATATCATCGCCTTCGGGCACCCGGCGGTGGACGGAATCACCTACTGGTCCTTTACCGACCGCAGGCTCGACCCCAACACGACAGCGACGGGCCTTCTGCGGGAAGACCTTTCGCCGCGCCCCATCTATGAAAAGCTCAAGCGACTCATCCACGAGGTCTGGCAGACCCGGTGGGATGGAACGACAGACAGCGCCGGGGGACTCCGTCTCCAAGCCTTCCTTGGCGACTACACGCTTATCGCCACGATGCCTGACGGGCGAAAGGTCGAGATGCCGTTCACGGTTAAGAACAGGGACGAAAGCGTCAAGCTGACGGTAAAGTGAGTGAGCCGTGGGAATGTCAGGGTCAAAAGCTAACTCGCAGACGGAATCTTGGCAGGCAAATAAAAACACCCCGACCAGTCGGGGTGTTTTGCTATCTATCGGCAGCGGCCTATCGGCTGGCCTTGGTCATGTTGCGCAGACAGCGGGTGCAGAGAGCCATCTGCTTCGGGCGGCCGTCGATGTAGACAGTCGACTTTTGGATATTCGGCTCCCACTTGCGCTTAGTGTGGCGCTTGGAGTGGCTCACGTTGAAGCCGAAGGCGGGTCCTTTATGGCAATTGTCGCACGAAGGCATACTGGGCCTCTTTGACTGGGGTGGGAACGTTCTCTAGAATACCACGGACGGCCCCTGAAGGCAACGACAGAAGCAGCACCTTTGGCCTCTTCTGAAACGCACCGCATGCCCAAAACGACTGCCAAGCCGCTCACCCACCTCGATGGCGCCGCCCTGCTGGCGATGTTCCAAGCCGCCACGGCCCTCCTCGAAGGCCAGGTTGAGGCCGTCAACGCCCTCAACGTCTACCCCGTGCCGGACGGCGATACCGGCACCAACATGCTCCTCACCATGCGCTCGGCGCTGGAGGAGGCGGACAAGTCAGCGAAGGGGAGCGCCAGCGAGGTCGCAGCGGCGATGGCGAAAGGCTCCCTGATGGGGGCGCGCGGCAACAGCGGCGTCATCCTCTCGCAGATCCTGCGCGGCCTGAGCAAAAGCGTCCAGGGCAAGGAGCGGCTCACAGGCCAGGACATCGCCAGCGGGCTGGAGCAGGGGAGCGCACAGGCCTACGCGGTGGTGACGAACCCGACAGAAGGCACGATCTTGACCGTTGCGCGGGAGGCCTCCGCCGCCGGCAAGGCCATTGCCTCCACAGACAATACGCCTGCGGCAGTCCTCCAAGCGGCGACCAGCACCGCCAAGACAACCGTTGCGCGCACGCCGTTTATGTTGGAAATCCTGCGGCAGAATGGCGTCGTGGACGCCGGCGGTCAGGGACTTGCCTATCTCTTCGAAGGGGCGCTGGCTTACCTGCAAGGGAAGTCGCCGGCGGCGGGCGAGGTTCGCCCCGGAAAGCTAAGGGTTGGCTCCTCCCACGATGGCACGTCGAAGCTGGGGGGAACATACGGCTACTGCACTGAGTTTCTCGTCGAGAGATGCACGGCCAAGACAGACCAGGTCCAGGAGAAAATGCTATCGCTGGGCGACTCGGTCATCGTCGTCGGCGACGGCGACCTTGTGAAGGTGCACCTGCACACGAAGACGCCGGAAGCAGCAGAGGCCTGGCTGAAGTCGGTGGCGACGATAGCCAAGAAGAAGATCGACGACATCGACGCACAGCACGTCGAGTACGCCACGAAGAAAGTCGCCGCCCCGCAGGGCAAGGTTGGCGTGGTGGCCGTTGTCTCCGGCGAAGGCTTGGCGAATATCTTCCTGAGCCTGGGCGCGACGGCGATTGTGCCCGGCGGCCAGACGATGAACCCCAGCGCCCAGGAAATCCTGAAAGCGGTCCGTGGGGCGAAGCAAGAGACAGTCATCGTGCTGCCGAACAACAGCAACGTTATCCCGGCGGCAAAGCAAGCGGCGGAGATGGAGGCGGCGAAGAAAATCGTCGTCGTCCCGACGGTTGACCTGCCCCAAGGCGTAGCGGCGATGATGGGCTACAACTTCGAGGCGGAGTCGCGTGAGAACGCCATGGCGATGCAGAAGGCAGTCAAAGCCGTAAAGACGGGCGAGGTGACGAGGGCCGTCCGCAATGCCACGGTGGATGGAGTCTCCGTCAGAGGCGGGCAGGCGATCGGCATGACCGCCGGAAAGCTCGTCTCGGCTGGGGACGATATACGCGAAGTCGTGGGCAAACTGGTGAAACGCATGGGGACAGAGGCAGGCTCGGCGGTGACGTTGTACTATGGCGCGGCGGTCTCGAAGGCGGATGCAGAGGCTGTGGCGGCGGAGGTTCGCAAACAGTCGCGAGAGGCGAAGGTCGAGGCCATCGCCGGGGGACAGCCGCATTACCACTATCTGATTGCTATCGAGTAAAGGCAGGGCATCAAGCACCCTCACCTTTCATTCCTCTCCCACAGGGCGAGGCACAAGGAAAAGAAACAGATCTATGGCACTACACATCGTCACAGACAGCACTTGCGACCTTCCGAAGAGCCTCCTCAGCGAGCTCGGCGTCACCGTGCTGCCCTGCAACCTGCACATCGGCGACAAGACGCTGCTGGACGGCATCGATATAACCTCGGCGGAGTTCTACCAGCGGCTCATGCAGGGCAACGTCACCCCAAAGACGTCACAGCCGTCGGTGGGCGCATTCCTCGATGTCTATAACAAGATCGGCCGCCCTGGCGACGAGATACTATCGCTGCATATCTCGGCGAAGCTCAGCGGGACGTACAACTCGGCCTTTCAAGCGGCGAAAGAGGTACAGACGAAGGCGAAGATCGAAGTGGTCGACACGTTGACGGTCTCCCTTGGGCTCGGCTTCCTCGTGCGCGAGGTGGGCAAGCTCGCCAAGCAAGGCGGCACGCTCAAGCAGGCGACCGACTTCCTCAGTCGGGAGATTCCGAACATCGGCTGCTACTGCTCCGTCGATACGCTCGATTATCTTGTGCGGGGCGGTCGCGCCAGCAGGCTACAGGGCTTCTTCGGCTCGCTCCTCGATGTGAAGCCCATCATCTCAGTGCGCGAAGGCGAGGTGCACCCGGTGGGGCGCGTGCGCACTCGGAAGCGCATGCTGGCGCGGATGGTGGAGCTGGGAGGAGAGGCCAAGGGCCTGCGCGCCTTGGGCGTTATGCACAGCGCCTGCGCAGACGAGGCGGCACAGCTTGCCGACAGCCTGGCTCAGTATTTCCCGCGCAAAGAAATCATGATCTGCGAGTTCACGCCAGTGATGGGCGCGCACCTGGGTCCCAAAGCCGTCGGCCTAGCGATGTGGAAGGGCGCATCGCGATGACGGCAGCAGTGCCCAACGAGCCGAGCCACGCCGCGCAAATCATCAAGGCGCAGCGGCTGTACGATGCGCTGGCGGCGGAGAAGAAGGCCGGCTTCAAGGACTCCACTACACCTGGCGGTCTGGACGCCTTTGTGAAGGCCTGGGGGATGGAGGCGCATAAGGCCGTCCATCACCCGATGTTCAGGTCGCTGCTGCGGCGCTACGAGCTGATTGCACCCGCCTATGCCGCCAAGACACAGGCGGAGCGGCAGGCGTGGGCGGAGAAGATGCTGAAGTGGTGCCAAGGCGTCATCGCAGGCTCAACGCCAATCCCGATTGACCAGCCTCAGCAATAACATTGCCCTTGCTCCTTCGATAGACCCAGCGCACGCCCTCTCCAGCCAAGGAGAGGAACGAGAAAATAGGCCACGGGGACAGCGATGCCGCAAGCGCCGAACCAGCCGGAGTCCCTGAATATCGACCTCCTGCGCAAGGTACTATTGCTTGAAAAGAGCAAAGGCTTCTCCAACAAGGCCGTCGCTGGGGGACTCGACGAGTTCTTAAAGCGATGGAGCGCAGAGGCCCAGAGAAAGATTTCAGACCCGGCCCTGCACTCCACACTGGCGCGCCTAGAGATGACCGCTTCCGCCTATGGCAGCAAACACCCCTTGGCGCGCCAGTCGTGGCTCGAGTCGGTGCTGCGCTGGTGCGATGAGGCCAGCGGCGGGAAGGAACAGGGAAAAAAGACCACGCCAGCGACGCCTCTCCCTTCGAAGAGCGCACCACAAAGGGTAACCGTGCCGCCGGTTCCGTCAGCGCCAAAGCCGCTGCCCGCGCCGAGAGGGCCTAGCTTGGCTGAGCCCATCACCTACCTTCGGGGTTTTGGGCCAGTCATCGCTGAAAAGCTCGAATCGCTCGGCGTCAAGACGATCCGCGACCTCCTCTATTTCTTCCCTCGCAAACACATCGACTTCTCCCTCAAGACGCCCATCCCATCGCTGCAAGCGGGCAAGGACCAGACGGTCATCGGCGTGGTGCTTGAATCGAAAGAGGTGCGCTATGGCCAGCGTCGCCTTGGCGCGGCGGAGGCGGTGGTCGGCGACGAGTCGGGCAGCGTGCGCGTCATCTGGTTCAACCAGCCCTTCATCGCGCGGAACTTGAAGCAGGGGATGCGCGTCGCGCTTAGCGGGCGCGTCGTCTTCTACCAAGGGCGCAAGGTGTTGGAAAACCCGGAATATGAGATCGCCGACGAGGGCGAGTTGGTGCACACGGGACGCCTCGTGCCCGTTTACGCGCTCACCGAAGGCCTTTCGGGACGCAGGCTTCGCTCCCTTATGAAGCAGCTCATCGACCAGTACGCATCTCTGGTGCCGGATACCCTCTCCCAAGTTCAACGACAGCGGTTGCAGTTGGCAGCCGTAGCGCCCTCCATCCGCCAAGCCCACTTCCCGGAAAGCGAGGAGGCGAAAGAGGCGGCACGGCGGCGTCTTGCCTTCGATGAACTCCTCCTCATCCAACTTGGCGTTTTGGCAAGGCGGCGCGAGTGGAAGGAGACGATGCCGGGCCATCCGCTGAAGGCCAACGCCGAACTGCTGGAGGCCTTCTACGCCCTGCTGCCCTTCAAGCTGACCGGGGCCCAAACCCAGGCCATCGCCGAAACGCTGGGCGATATGCGCAAGTCAACGCCGATGAGCCGCCTGCTTCAGGGAGAAGTGGGCAGCGGCAAGACAGTGGTGGCCCTGGCGGCGATCCTCACTGCGGTCGCCAACCGGCAGCAGGTGGCCTTTATGGCCCCGACGGAGATCCTTGCCGAACAGCACTTCCGCACGGTGCAGCGACTCCTGGGCTCTGCGCTCGCGGGCGAGGCATCGAAGGAGTTGCTGACCTTTACCCTGCCATCCCTCGCGCGCCCGGTGACCATCGGCCTGCTGACGGGCAGCACGACGCGCAAGCGGAAGCAAGAGCTTCAGCAGATGATGTCGAACGGCGAGATCGACGTGCTCATCGGGACGCACGCCCTCTTCCAAAAAGATGTGAACTTCAGCAGCTTAGCTCTGGTCATCGTCGACGAGCAGCATCGCTTCGGGGTGATGCAGCGTATGGAGCTGCGGCAGAAGGGCTATAACC
>CAMAVV010000053.1 GCA_945861815.1 Thermoflexus hugenholtzii JAD2 | reverse complement strand
GCTTGACTACTCCCTTCCCGAGCGCTTCGAGCTCGCCTATGTCGCCGAGGATGGCGCGAAGGTTCGCCCCGTCGTCATCCACCGCGCGTGGCTCGGCTCCCTCGAGCGCTTCATGGGCATCCTCATTGAGCACACCGCTGGCGCATTCCCCTTGTGGCTCGCCCCTGTCCAGGCCGTCGTCGTTCCCATCGCCGATAGGCACATTCCCTACGCCAAGGAAGTCGAGGCTGCTCTAAAGGCCGAAGGGTTCCGCGCTCACGTGGACGACCGCAACGAACGCATGAATCTGAAGATTCGCGAAGCTCAGTTGCAAAAGGTTCCCTATATGCTCGTCGTTGGCGACAAAGAAGAGACCGACAAAACGGTCGCCGTCCGCTCCCGCACCGGCGAGAACATCGGTACCAAGCCCCTTGCCGACCAGGTCGCCGCCATGAAAGAGACGATTGCCTCCAAGTCGTAGCGTCGCTGCCCATACTTCACTCACGTGGTTTTTGACCCCTTTGTACATCGCGCGCTACGATGCGTCTAAGACTGATTCGTGCGGATGGAGAAGATGGCATATGTTCATCGGCTATACCAACCCCATGTCCTACAAGCTCTATTCCCAGGCCGCTGCTGCCAAGTCGGGCAGCAACACCCTCACCTATTCCAACGGCAATCTTGATCCTGGTGTAGGGAGCGACCTTCTCAACCGGTATCTCGATGAGGCTGTCTTCGCGGCAGAGGCGGGCTTTGACGGCATCCAGACCGTCGAGCATCACAACAGCGCGCACAATATGCAGTGCGTGCCGAACATCGTGGCTGCCTCCCTGGCGCGCCAAACGAAAAAAGCCAAGCTCGTCATCCTCGGCAACGCCCTCCCGGTTACCGATAGCCCCCTGCGCCTCGCCGAAGAACTGTCGATGATCGACTCGATCTCTCGCGGCCGCCTCGTCTCAGGCATCGTTCGTGGCAGCGGCCAGGAGCAACTCGCCACTACTTCCAATCCTGCCTACAACCGCGAACGATTCCAAGAGGCCCACGACTTGATTATCAAGACGTGGACGACTCCTGGCCCCTTCCGTTGGGAAGGGAATCACTTCCACTATCGCGTCGTGAACCCCTGGGTCGTTCCCGTGCAAAAGCCCCACCCGCCTATCTGGGTTCCTGCCGTATCCAGCCCTGAGAGCGTTGTCTGGGCGGCCCAGCACGGCTATCCCTACCTCTGCGTCGGCACAGGCCTTGAAAACATCAAGCGCCTCAACAAAGTCTATGAAGAGGCCGCCGCACAGGCTGGCTTCACCCCTGGCCCTCAGCATCGCGGCACCTATATCAGATGCCACGTCGAAGAGACGGACGAGAAGGCGATGGAGGGAGCGGAAGGATACGCCATGCTCTCGGAGTTCACTGACCTCTGGCGGCCCGAATGGGCGAACCCTCCAGGCTATCGCGCCCGCACTGCTGTCTCCCACTTTTCCCAGCGCTCCACTACCAGGGTCGAAACCGTCTACAAACAGATGGCCGATAACCGCATCATCGCCGGGAAACCTGAAACCGTCATTCCCAAACTGCGCCAGATCCTGGAAACGGCGCGCCCCGGCATTGTGACCCTGGTGCCGAATGAGGGGCGCATCAGCCACGAGCGCTCCATGACATCCATCCGCCTTCTGGGCCAAGAGGTTCTGCCCGCGATGAGGGAGATGGCGAAGGAACTGGGGCTGAACGGCCCCTTTGAGATGAACGCCCCCATCAGCCTCGCCCATGCCAGGGGCGCCTATGGGCAAAGCGCTTCATCCCTCCGCGACGCACAATCTCCTGTTGCGCCGAACGCCTCCGCCCACGCCGGGGAACGGGGAGCCTGACATGCCTCTCGATCCTCAGGCCAGGGCGCTTGTCGATCAGGCCCCTGCCTATGCCAAGCTCTCCGTAGAGACCCTTACCGCAGCGCAACTGCGGGCCAACGTTGCCGTTGCGCCCATACCCGTGATGCCGCCCGTCCATCATGTGGAGGATCGCTGGATCCCAGGGCCTGGCGGCAAGCTCCGCATCCGGGTCTACACGCCGGAAGGGGCAGGCCCTTTTCCGGTCGTGATGTGGTTCCATGGCGGCGGCTGGTGCGTCGGCACGATTGAAAGCACCGAATCCCCTCCCCGGCATCTCGCCAACACCGCCAAGTGCATCACCGTCTCGGTGGAATACAGGCTCGCTCCCGAGCACAAGTTCCCCGCCGGCCTGGAAGACTGCTATGCCGCGACGGAATGGGTGGCCGCCAACGCGAGGAGCATCAACGCCGATCCGAAGCGCATCGCCGTCGCAGGCGAGAGCGCCGGCGGCAACTTTGCCGCTGTTGTGTCCCTCATGGCCCGTGACCGCCGCGGGCCGGCGCTCCGATACCAGCTGCTCGTCTACCCTGTCATCGCCCACGACTTTGCCACAAAGTCACATCAGGAATTCGGCCAGGGAGGCTATATCCTCCGCCGAGAGATGATGGTCTGGTACTTGAAGCAGTACCTCCGCGACGAACGCGATGAGCTTAATCCATACGTCACCCCCCTCAAAGCGCCCCATCTCCGGGGCGTCCCTCCAGCGATGGTCATCACCGCAGAGTGCGACCCGCTCCGAGACGAGGGTGAGGCCTACGCTCAGCGGCTCAAAGAAGCCGGAGTGCCCACCATAAGCATCTGTTATGAAGGCATGATCCATGGCTTCTTCGGCAAACCCCAGATACTCGATAAGGCCAAGATCGCTATCAGGCAAGCCTCTGAGGCTCTTGTTGCCGCCTTCGCCTAGCCCCCTGCCTTTCTCCTTGCTCCCTGCTCCCATGTCACTTCCTCCCTGCGCTCCTGACTTCCTATGCTCCTTCCTCACCTTGACCGTTCAGTGATTTTAGTCCTTTCTGAAGGACTCCGTGTGTTGCACGGAGTGTTCTCGGTGGATAAGCTGTCCGGTAAATCTGTTGTTATTTGGGAATGTTCTCCGCCACCCTTCCTTTGACTGATTCGTCCCAGATATGCTATATTCCTAATGTCCCTGCTTCTTGTCGGGCTATTTTTTTGTGGAGGGCTAGCTAGCTATAAGTCGCGAATACAGAATCAACCATCAGATACGCACTCGCGAAGTCCGCGTCATTGGCGATGCCGGCGAACAACTCGGCGTGCTGACCCTCTCGGACGCTATCAAATCGGCCCTGGACAAAGAACTTGACCTTGTGGAGGTAGCCTCCAGCGCCGTCCCTCCCGTCTGCCGCATCCTTGACTTCGGCAAGTTCCGCTATGAGCAGACGAAGAAAGAGAAAGAAGCCAGAAAGTCCCAGAAGGTCACTGAGGTGCGCGAGGTGCGCATGCGCCCCCGCATCGACGACCATGACATCGCCTTCAAGACCAGGATGGTCCAGAAGTTCCTGGGAGAGGGCCATAAGGTCAAGATGACCGTGATGTTTCGAGGCAGGGAAATCACCCACCCTGAGATGGCCATCAACCTGATGCGGCGCGTTGCGGAAGAGTTCGCCGAGCAGGCCAAGCTCGAAAAGCCCCCGGCGATGGAGGGGCGCGCGATGACGATGATGCTGGCGCCGATCCCAGGCGCCGCGAAGAAACCGGCGACAGGCAAAGCCGAGGAGGAAACCAGTGCCAAAGCTTAAGACACATAAAGGGGCCAAATCCCGGTTCTTTATCACCGGCAAGGGCAAAATCATGCGCACCAAGGGCGGCAAGACCCACTTCCGCCGCAACCGCTCAAAGACCGCCCGCCGCCTCTACGACAACAAGCTCGAAGTCGATAAGACCAATATCAAGCAGATCAAGCGCCTTCTTCCAGGCGTCTAGCTTCTTTTTACGTGCTCCTTGCTCCCTGAACCTAGACCCTGATCCACACCTAAACGGAGAACCACCATGCCAAGAGTCAAACGCGGCGTCACCGCCAGAGCGCGCCATAAGAAGGTCCTGAAGCTCACCAAGGGCCACCGCGGCAGCAAACACTTGCTCTTCCGCCGCGCCCAAGAGTCCTTCATGAAGGCGGCCAGCTATTCCACGCGCCACCGCCGCGAGCGCAAGCGCGATATGCGCCGCCTCTGGATCGCTCGCATCAACGCCGCTGCCCGCACCCACGGCATCACTTACAGCAAGCTCATCGCCGGGCTGGCCAAGGCAGGCGTCGCCATCGACCGCAAGCTCATGGCTGACCTCGCCGTTCGCGACCCGGGAGCCTTCGAGAAGATCGTCGCCTCGGCAAAGGCGGCGTAACAGCCCCTTCCGAGAAGACCAAGTACAGACGGCTCGATAGAGGCTCTCCGACTTCAAAACCCGGAGAGCTTCTTCTTTTTCCTAGAGTCGCCGTGGACGCCTTGCCTCCGCGTCCGTTACAATCTGCTTCGGAGCCGCCGCATGCCGAAAAAGACCTCAAAAGAAACGACACTCGACCAGGTCTCAGCCCTGGCGCAGAACTACCTCATCACCCTCTACATGCTTGAGGACGACCAGGACACGCCTCCTACTGCTAGCCGCCTTGCTGAACAGCTCGCCAAGTCGCCTATCACCGAGCACCTGGGCACCTCCATCGCCTCTGTGGGCGCTATGGTGCACCGTATGCAGCGCGACGGTCTTCTCGAGATAACCAAGGGTAAGCACATCGCTTTCTCTGAGGCGGGGCGCAAACTCGCCGAGCAGATCATGCGCCGCCACCAGCTTGCCGAGCGCATGCTCGTGGACATGCTTGGCATGGAACTGCACAAGGTCCACGCCGAGGCGCACCGGTGGGAGCACGCCATCTCTCCCGATGTCGAAGCAAAGCTCGTCGAGCGCCTGGGCAATCCCCTCACCTGTCCCTTCGGCCATCCCATCCCTGGCAGCGGCTACCGCCCTCCTGAGGGATCCCTGCGCCTCAACAAGGTGCCGCCGCACACCGCCGTTACCGTCGAGCGCATCCCCGAATACGACCCGCGCCTCGTCCAGTACCTGGTAAGCAGCGGTATCGTGCGCGGTCAGCGCCTCACCGTCCGCGAGGTGGCGGCCTACAAAGGCACGCTGACCCTGGACGTGGGCGGCAAAGAAGTCATCGTCGGCGTGCAAGTCGCACCCTCCATCGTCGTTCACAGCCCCTCCCCGGCCCTCCCTTCCAAAAACTAATTCCCTTCCAGCCCATCTCCTAATATCTGTGTAATATGTCCTTTCCGAAGGACTTCGTGTGTGTCTTCACTCCGTATGGCGCATCGGAGCCGCACCGGAGTGACATCTGTGGCTAAATCTTCCCTCTCACTATGTATTGACGTACCAAACTACTATGTATACACTTAGTTCCCAAAGGTCGGTATACATAATTTCCCCTTTCGCCCATCGAAAACACAGGCCTTTCATTGGCAACAGTTCGCCTGCCGGCAATCCGCCTCGATAGTCTCGCCCTGTTCCGACGCGGGGCGCCCGCCTATCTCTCCGTTGCTGCCCTTGTCATCATCGCCGCCGTTCTCCTTCCCCTCGTCTATCTTCTCCTTCGCACCATCGATGCCGGCGGCAGCGCGTGGGACCTTCTCTCCCAGGCGCGCACTCTTCGCGTCCTGGGGCGAAGCGCCCTCCTGGCGGCAGCCGTCGTTGGCACGGCCACGCTTATCGCGGTGCCCATCGCCTGGCTCACCGTGCGCACGGACCTGCCGATGCGCAGACTATGGAGCGTGCTGACGGCTCTGCCCATGGTCGTGCCCAGCTACGTCGGGGGTTTCGCCTTCGTCTCGGCTCTCGGCCCCAAGGGACTCTTGCAACAGCTCCTCGAACGGCCCTTCGGTGTCGATCGCCTTCCTGAGATATACGGCTTTCTTGGCGCGTGGCTCTGTCTCACCCTCTTCACCTTTCCCTATATCCTTCTCAGCGTTCGTGCTGCGCTGTGGGGAATGGATGGCGCGCAGGAGGAGGCAAGCCGGAGCCTTGGTCATGGGGCAGGCCGCACCTTCCTCCGGGTGACTCTGCCCCAGCTGCGCCCTGCCATTGCCGCCGGTGGACTGCTTGTTGCGCTCTATACCCTCAGCGATTTCGGCGCGGTTACTCTCCTACAGTTCAACTCCTTCACTCGCGTCATCTATCTGCAATATGAGGCCTCCTTCGACCGCATCCTTGCCTCAGTTCTCGCGCTTCTCCTTGTAGCCTTCACAGTGGTCATCCTCCTGGTGGAACAGCGCGCGCGAGGCAAGGCCAAGTACCACGCCACAGGGGCGACGCGGCGGCTGCCCGTTGTGCGGCTCGGCAGATGGAAGTGGCCTGCGGTCTTGCTTCTGACGCTCGTTGTACTGGCATCGCTTGGCCTGCCTGCGTCAGTCTTGCTCTACTGGCTCGCCCAGGGTTTGGCGAACAACGTCGAGGTAAGTTTCCTGGGGAGCGCTATGACGAATGCCGTCTACGCCTCCGCCCTCGCCGCACTCGTCGCCGTCATCGCCTCGATCCCGGTGACGGTGCTGGCCGTTCGCCACGCCGGGCGCTTTTCGCGATTCCTTGAGACCGCCAGCTACGCCGGCTTTGCCATGCCCGGCATCGTCGTTGCGCTCTCCCTCGTCTTCTTCGGCGCACACTATGCGCCTCTCCTCTACCAGACCCTCGCGATGCTCGTCTTCGCCTACAGCATCCTCTATCTCTCGATGGCCGTCGGCTCCGTGCGCGCCTCACTTCTCCAGGTCAACCCTGCCGTGGAAGAGGCGGCGCGCAGTCTGGGCCGAGGCTCTCTCCACGTCCTCGCGACTATCACACTGCCCTTAGTTCGCCCTGGCATCGTCGTCGCCTTTGCCATGGTCTTTTTGACCGCGATGAAGGAACTTCCAGCGACCCTTCTCCTTGCGCCCATCGGCTTTCGCACCCTCGCCACGGAGATGTGGTCGGCCACGTCGTCGGGCTTCTACGCCAAGGCCGCGATCCCTGCGCTCCTGCTCGTCGCCGTCTCCGCGATCCCTGTTGCCATCCTCCTTCGACGTGAGCCCCGCGGCGATATGGGGGCGCGCTGATGCCTCTTAAACGGGTGTTCCTCCCGAAGAAGTTGGTTAGGATGGGGTCTGCGACCGTTGCTCCAGCCCAGGGCGCAAACGGGACGGCCGCCGGAGAAGGACTCACATTGCCCGCCGCCTATGACACAGACCGTAAGACGACCATCATCAGCGTCACCGGCCTTGCGAAGCATTTCCCGGGCAATCACAGGCCCGCCGTCATCGACCTCTCTTTCGACGTTCTCGAAGGAGAGACTCTCGCCCTTTTGGGCCCCAGCGGTTGCGGCAAAACGACGACCCTTCGCCTTCTCGCCGGATTTGAGATCCCCGACGCCGGCGAAGTGCGACTGCAAGAGAAGGTCGTCGCATCGCCAAGGGCGTGGACGCCGCCGGAGAAGCGCGGCATGGGGATGGTCTTCCAGAACTTCGCCCTCTTTCCTCATCTGACCGTCGCGCAGAACGTTGCATATGGCTTGCACCGCCTCCGCAACGGCGAGAAGCGCCAGCGCATCGCAGAGGTGTTGGAACTTGTGAGCATGAGCGGCCTTGGCGAGCGCTACCCCCATGAGATTTCAGGAGGCCAGCAGCAGCGCGTCGGCCTGGCGCGCGCCCTTGCGCCCAAGCCCGTGGTGCTGTTGATGGACGAGCCATTCGGCAGTCTCGACACGGCCCTGCGGTCGGAGATGCGGCGCGAGGTGAAGGCCATCCTTCAGCAGGCGAAGACGACCACCATTATCGTGACGCACGACCAAGAAGAGGCTTTCAGCCTGGCCGACCGCGTCCTTATCCTGAACGAAGGCCGCATGGCCCAGTTCGACACGCCCGATGAGATATACCACAGGCCCGTGAGCCGCTTCGTCGCCGCCTTCGTCGGCAAGGCCGACTTCATTCCGGCGCGGCTGTTGGAGGACCACGTGGTGACGGAGCTTGGCGTCTTCCCTCTGCACGGCACGCCGCCGCCGGAGCCTGTGGACCTCCTGGTGCGCCCGGACGACATCGCCATCACGCCCGACCCTGGCGGGCAAGGTATCGTCGTCCACCGCGAGTTCCAGGGGTCGAGCAACCTCTACACCGTGCGCCTGCCCTCTGGCCTCTCCGTGCGGAGCGTCCAACCCTCCCTCGCCGTCCTCGATGTCGGCCAGCGCGTCATCGTCCGCGCCACTCCTGACCACGTGGTGCTCTTCACGGCGGAGCGGTAGACCTCTCCCTAATCCCTCTCCCGGGCGTCTTTCTACGGAAGGATGGGAGGGGGAGGGATGTTGTAGCGCGTCATGCGCGCGCAAACGCTGGACGGCCAGGTTCGCCTCCCACAACGATTTGACGTAACCCTGTCATCCGCTGGTGAGCGGGGAGGCCGCTTCCTTATGGGGGCGGCCTCTCTGTTTGTGCGGGAGAGAGACCGACCTCAGGGTGGCCCCATTGTCATCCTGAGGAGTCTTTGACGAAGGAACTACGATACCCGTATGCCCGTTTGGCCTCCTGTGCCTTGTCCAGATCGACATACCCATCGTGAACGTCGGCTACTAACTCCGCGAGCGCAGGCCGCTCTTGTGCAAACCCTGAAGAAATTCGAGCGCAAGTAATTGATGGAGTAGCGCCACAAAAAAGAGACAAGAGGCAGAGAACTCCCAATTGAGACTTGAATATGTGAAAAAGAAGCAGAAAATAGAAGAGGAAATCGGTGAGGAGGGGGATATGCGCGTTAGCGAGTACTACAAACTAGGTCTAGACCAGCCTAGTTTGGATTTTGTCGATATCGACATCACGAAAGATACCTCTCTTTTCCTTGACCCCAAAGCGATAAGAAATCTAAACACCGATTGGGGAAATGAGTGCGCAGACCTTATCCGAAATTTCTTTCAACACATCATCGATTGTATTAACTCAGGGAAACATGATGTTGCTAAGGATTTACTTGCATCGCTCAATGAGCCTAATGAAACGCGATTGGGTCTTTCAAAAGGACGTGCAAAAGGTCGCGGGATGGGGCGGATTTTAGCCCAAGACGTTTGGAACACACTAAGCACAAGTCCTGCAGTCAGAAGCAATCTCCTTTCAGA
>CAMAVV010000052.1 GCA_945861815.1 Thermoflexus hugenholtzii JAD2 | reverse complement strand
CTGGACCAGCGGCGCGTGAAGTGGATGGCCGACCGTGAGAAGGTCGGCGCGGCCCTGGATGAGTTGCAGGAGGCCCTGAGCCTGGCGGCAAGCCCGCGCCGCATCGAGGCATACGATATCTCGAACATCCAGGGAACGTCAGCCGTCGGCAGCATGGTCGTCTTTGAAGAGGGCCAGGCAAGGCCGTCGCACTACCGCCGCTTTAAGATACGCACGGTGGAGGGATCAAACGACTACGCGATGATGCAGGAGATGCTGCGACGCCGCTTTGGAAAGATGGGAGCGAAGGGCGAGCAGGACTCGAAAGGCTGGGGCGCAGTCCCTGGCCTAGTTCTCATCGATGGCGGCAAGGGGCACCTCAACGCGGCACTAGAGGTGATGCTGGAGCTTGGACAGGCGGCGATATCGTTGGCCAGCATTGCCAAGCGCGAAGAGGAGATATTCATCCCGGACAGCGCCGACCCCATCGTCTTGCCGCGCACCTCGCAATCGCTCTATCTTGTGCAGCGCATGCGCGATGAGGCGCACCGCTTCGCGATCACGTATCATCGAGACGTGCGCTCGAAACGGGTGACGCGCTCGGTGATGGACGAGATTCCCGGCGTCGGCCCCAGAAGGAAGAAGGCCCTCATCCAGCGCTTCGGCTCCGTGCAAGGCATCCGCGAAGCGCCCATCGATGAGGTCGCGGCAGTGGTAGGCATGACGCGCTCCCTGGCGGAAAAGGTCAAACAGGCTATCTGATGAGTTACTACATCGCAGACAGCGTCTGTATCAGCTGCGGCGCATGCGAGTTTGTCTGCGACACTCTCGCCATCACGCGCCGTGAGGATACCTATCGCGGCACCTTTGTCATCGATCCGATGCTCTGCTTCGATTGCGGCGTCTGCGTGAAGAACTGCCCCGTCGACTGCATCTACCAAGATGCCGATTCCATCATCTGCCACGGACGCGGCTGTCCCTTGAATGCCAAGTCGTCGATGAAGGACTGGGAGTGCAGTGAGCTGAAGGAACTGTGCAAGGCGTGCGGTAATGTGCTTTGGCGCAAGCCAGGTGAAGAGCAGTGGTTCTGCTTCAACTGCGACTCCGGGAAGGGCCTGTGCCCGAAGGTGAAGGCGGCACAAAAGCCGGGGTATGTGGTCCCGGTGATCAACGCGAAGCTGGAGCCAAAGGCGCGCGCCAGATAGACTGCGCTCGCGAACGCGAGGCTAGGGCAACCCTGCGCCCGGGACGTCAACGCGTATCGTATGTACGCTTCCTTTGGAGCGCGTTCTCTCAGGGTGTAGTTCTGAAGCGCAGAGGAAGAGCGTCCGCCTCTCAGGGCCGCCTAGCATGAGGGCCGCTGTGCGAAGACCGGGCATAGAGATGAGATGCGTCACTTCGCCACCCTCGCGCACCCTGATGTACTTCCCATCTTCGAAGAGCGCCACCCACACTGCGCCCTCGGCGTCCAGGCAGATGCCGTCGGGCTTTCCCTCCAGCTTTGCGAAGGTGCGTTTGCCGGTAAGGGAGCCATCTGGTCTGATGGTGAAGGCGGTCAGTTCGTTCGCGGCAGACTGCGCCACTATGAGCGTCTTGCCGTCAGGCGTGATGACAAGACCATTCGGTGTGGCGATCTCAGGCGCGACCTCTTGGACGCTGCCATCGGGGCGCACAAGGACGACTGAACCCATCGGCATGCCTGGGGTTGCCCGGTAGGCGTCCACATAGGCCCTGCCGTGCGAGTCAACCATCATGTCGTTCAAGCCCCGGGTGGAGAAGGGGTTGAGGTTGGCGTAGGGCTTCACTCCGCCCTTGTCGCGGCGATAGAGGGTGCCGTCTTTGCTGGTGCCGAAGAGCAGCGTGCCATCGGGGAGAAAGTCGATGCCGCGCGCGCCGGGCACGTCGATGCGCTCAAGGGTTTCTCCGCGCTCGTTGAGGCGAAGGATGGCATCGCCGAAGATATCGGCGATCCAAAGAGAACCCTTGTGCCAGCGAGGGCTCTCAGGGAAGACAAGCCCCTGCGTCGAGAGCGCGATTGGCGTAAGAATCTTCATCGACGCAGGCGCGCCGGTTACTTTCTCAGGCGAGGGATGACCTTTTTCGCGAAGTATTCGATGTCCTGGAAGCGGCCCTTCTCGGTAGGAGCGTAGGCGATGGGCCAGAGCATGATGTGCGTCACGCCCGCTTTGAGCC
Source organism: Thermoflexus hugenholtzii JAD2 (assembly GCA_945861815.1). Lineage (GTDB taxonomy): Bacteria > Chloroflexota > Dehalococcoidia > SHYB01 > SHYB01 > VGPF01. The sequence continues at coordinate 6,950 of CAMAVV010000052.1, read as the reverse complement.
AGGGGGTCATGACTTTGATGACGTGGTCGGCGTCGCCAGCCCATTCGGTGTGCCAGGGCTGCGATTCGCTCCATAGTGCGCCCCAGTGTGCTGCTCCGCGCTTCTTGGTCGCTTCAACGTCCGCGCCCAGGGTCAAGGCGAAGCGCGCCGCCGCCTCGATCTTCTTGGGGTTTCTGCCGATGGCCTTTGCCTCTGCATTGATCTTATCGAGACCGGCCTTGTATTCTTCGAACTTCCCGCCGAACATCGAATGGGAGAGGGTGAAGCCGTCAGCGATCCTGGCGACACGCTTGAACGTCTTGCCGACGCCGAGCCAGATGGGCGGGTGGGGCTTTTGCACCGGCTTGCTGCCGATCCGCGCGCCTTCGATGTTGTAATACTTCCCTTTGAAGTCCGTCGGCTCATCGTGTGTCCAGACCTGCTTGATGACCGCGATGGCCTCTTCCATCATCTTGCCGCGCTCCTCATATGGGTGGCGCACGCCGGAGGAGGCCCAGTCCCTGGTGGGCTGGCCGATGGCGCCTTGCAAGATGACTCTGCCGTTAGATATCTGGTCTATGGTGGCAAACTCATTGGCGATGTCGATGGGGTTCCTGCGCGGGATGTTGAGGATGTCCGTCCCGATCAGAACGCGCTTTGTGACAGCGGCGGCGGCGGCCATGGTTGGGATGCAGCCCAGGTAATTGCCGGAGACCACCCGCTTTCCGTTCTTGATGTAGCCCTGCTGGAACCGCGTCATCTCGAAGGGGCTGACGGTGAGATGGTCTCTGATCCAGATCGAATCGTAGCCGAGTTTCTCGATAGTCTGCGCCATCTCTTTGAGGTATTCAAATCCCAGGTGCTGCGGGAGTTCAACGCCGAACTTGAGTTTTGCCACGTAGTTTCTCCAAAGGGCGAAGTGATGTTGAGAGAGCGCGACATATTATGCACTATCGGGCAAGCGACAAGAGGGGATAGGGACAGAGACATCACGAGACGCTGGAGAGCGGTTACAGGCCGACGAGCTTCGCCGGGTTTGTCTTCACCATGACCTCGACCTCTTCATCCTTCAGGCCCATCGCGAGCATGTTGGCGATGAAGGACTTCATACCGTAGGCGGGCGGGGGGTTGGAGATCTGCCCAAAGTCGCTGCTGAGGATGCAGTGCTCGGGCCCGATCTCTTTGATATTGGCGACGAGCGCCTCCCAGGTGATGACCTGCGTTCTGCCCGTGAGTCCGATGAGGGCGTGCTCCAGGTACGCGCCCATCTTCACATACTCTTTCATCATCTCCATCGTCGGGGTGCCGCCAAGGTTCGCGGTGATGGGGTGGGTGATGATGATGCGCTTGATGCCCATTGCATGGGCTTTCTTCACCACGGCCATCGTCTCCTCGTTGCTGATGTGTCCTGTGGCGAGCACCATATCGTGGCGCTTGACCTCTTCCAAGACGGCGACTGTCTGCTTCGTCAGTTCGCCCTCTTTATCGAGGCAGAAGATGCCGAGGTCAGGACGCTTGAAGAGCTTTTCCATGTCCCCGACGGAGGAGAAGGTGGGCAGCCAGACGATGCGCCCGCCGATGCCGCCTAGGCTGCTCACAGCGTCCGGGTTCATCCCGCCGACATCGTGATCGAGACAGATTGCGCCAATGGGTTCGATGGCGGGGTAGAGCTTTTTGCCGATCTGGGCCAGAGCGCCGGTGGGGTAGTCTTTGCTCTTGAGGGCGATGCCACGCAGCTTGAGAGCGGAGGCGGTTTCCAGGAGGGTGAAGAGGTCGACGCTGCGTTCGAGTTTGCTATCGGGGCCGAAGTGGGCGTGCATATCGATGCAGCCTGCCGTCAGCCCTTCGACGGTCTTGGCCTTGACTTTGTTCCACGTCGGTCTTGGCATCGTCATGGCGCACCTCCGGTTAGAGCATCATCAACTGGGCGACTTTTCCCCGGTGGTAGTCGGCGTCGCCGAAGAGCTGTTCGAAGACCTTGGCGCGGCGGTACCACAACTGCATATCCTGCTCTTTATAGAAGCCGATGCCGCCCATGATTTGGTGGCCCTTGGCAGTGACGCGCTGGCATGCCTCGCTGCAGATGGCCTTGGCCTGGGAGGCTTCCATCTCGTAGGAGAGGCCGGCGTCAACGCGCGAGGCGGCGTCGTGGACGACGAGGGTTGCGGCGTCGGCATCGGTGAGCATATTGGCGGCGTAATGCTGAATAGCTTGAAAGCTCCCGATGGGCTTGCCGAACTGGACGCGATGCTTAGCGTATTCAACGGCGTGCTCCAGGGCGGCGCGCGCGTTGCCTGCCATCTCGGCGCAGGTGGCGATGGTGGCAAGGGTGATGACCTTTTGCAGGGCAGGCCACGCCTTGTGAAGCGGGCCAAGGATATTCTGCCGTGAGACCATCACCTGGTTAAAAACGATCTCGCATTGCTTGTCGTCAGCCATACTCTTGAGCGGTGTCTTGGTGATGCCTTTGGCGTTCGCCTCGACGAGAAAGACGGTGAGTCCGTCGGCGTGGTCGTCGGTGTCGCGCGTGCGCGTGACGACGATGTAGTAGTCGGCGGAGGCGCCATATTGGATGAAGAGCTTTGTGCCGTTGAGGGCGTACTCTTGCCCGCGCATGATGGCGCGAACATTCAAGCCCCAGGGGTCGTAAGAGGCGCTGGCCTCAGTGAGGCAGAAGGTGAAGCGTGACGAGCCGTCGATGATTTTGGGAAGGTGAGCCTTCTTTTGCGACTCTGTCCCCAGGTGGAGCAAGGCGAGGCCGCTTTGCAGGGCGGCGTTTTGATAGGGCGATGGGAACGGGTGCCGGCCGAACTCTTCGAGGAGGATGGCAAGTTCGGTGAAGCCTTTGCCCTGGCCGCCATACTCCTGTGGGAATGCGAGTCCCAGCCAGCGCATCTCAGCCATCTTGCGCCAATGGTCGGCGGAATAGCCGAGGTCGCTCATCTCTAGATGGCGAATGGCGGCGCGATCGCAGTTGGCGGCGAGGAAGTCGCGCACCGATTTGCGAAAGGATTCTTGTTGGTGTGTGAAGGAGAGGTCCACGTTGTCCTACCGGGGCATGCCTAAGCCGCGCTGTGCGATGACGTTTCGCTGAATCTCGTTGGAGCCTGCGCCGATGGTGCCGACGATGCCGTGGAGATATTCGTAGGAGAAGTGGCCCTTCTCCGGCGCGTGGGGGGAGCCGCGCTCCAGCCCACCATAGAGTCCCATGATTTGTGTCCCGGTGAGGGCGATGCGCTGCAGTAATTCCGAGCCCCAAATCTTGTTCATCGAGGCTTCGTAATTGGGCACCTTGCCTGCGGCTTGCATGGCCGCAACACGTTTGGTGAAGCGCATGCCCGTCGAGAGGTCGATAGATATTTGAGCAAGCGTCTGCCGCACCTCGGGAATCTTGTTGAGGGGCCTGCCATTGCGCCAGTGGATGCGGCAGTAGTGGATAAGCTCATCGAAGAGGCGCTGGGCCTGGCCGTAGGCGGAGAAGTTGGAGCGCTCGAAGTCGAGGGCGGTGGCGACTTGGTACCAGCCACGGTGCAACTCGCCGACGAGGGACGTTTTGGGAATGCGGACGTCGTTGAGGAAGAGGCGATAGTGGATCCAACCGGCCATGGTCTCGACAGGCTCGACTTTGATGCCGGGAGTTTTCATATCGATAAGAAAGATGCTGATGCCTTTGTGCTTTGGCGCATCCGGGTCGGTGCGGGCGGCGAACCAGGAATAGTCGGCCTTGTGGGCGCCGGTGGTGAAGATCTTCCTTCCGTTGATGACATAGTCGTCGCCGTCGGCAACGGCCTTCGTCTCCAGGTTCGCCAGGTCGCTGCCGGCGTTGGGCTCGGAGTAGCCGAGGCAGATATTCAACTCGCCGCGAAGGATCTTTGGGAGGAAGAAAGCCTTTTGCTCAGGAGTGCCGAAGAGCATGAGGGGCGCGGCGACCATGGCGACGGAGATATCCATCACTGGCGCGCCGACATAGGCGGCCTCATAGGCGACGATGGCCTGGTAGAGCATATCTTTACCCTGGCCGCCGTACTCCTTGGGCCAGGCGACGCCGAGATAGCCGGCATCGCCGGCGGCCTTGCGAAGGGCGCGCTCGAAGGGCTGTTTGAGGCCGTAGAGTTCGGTAAAGTCTTCCTGGCCTTTGGTCTTCTCAGGAGCGACGAGCTCTTTGAAGAAGGCTCGAACCTCTTTTTGGAAGGCCTCTTGCTCTGGGGTGAAGCGAAAGTCCATAGTGGTGCCGCCGTCGAATCTTAGCCCGTTTAGAAGAGAAGTCAAGGGAAAGATCGGCGGGCGTTATGGCACTATGGCAGTGCGCGTTACAGGGAGATTGTGCGCGCCGGGGCGGGACCATTCGGAGTCTTGGAAGGCCTTGGTGATATCGGCCAGCGGGTAGGTGTGGGAGACCATCTTGTCGAAGGGGTATCTGTCCTTGGTGCGCGCGAGGAAGTCCAGGGCTTTGGGGAGGACCCAGCCGTCGTAACAGGCGGCAGAGACGATGTTCTTCCCGAGGAGCATCGCGGGCATGAACTGAATCGTGCCAGCCTCGCCAGCGCTCACCTGGCCAAGGACGGCATAGCGCCCGCCCATGCGCGTCATCTGCAAACCTTCGACAATAGCTGACGGCACGCCGACAACCTCCACCACAACGTCGGCCCCGGCGGGCCCGACGATTTCTTTGACGCGGGCGACGCGCTCGGCGGGTGTTGTGTGCTGGGTCAGGTCGATGGTGTGGCTAGCGCCGAAGTCATGGGCCATACGGAGGCGGCCTTGGATGCCGTCGATGACGATGATGGGGTTTGCGCCGCGTTCCTTGGCGATGGCGGCAGCGTAGAGGCCCAGGCCGCCTGCTCCCTGGATGACGACGCTTTCGCCGACGCGCACCTCTGCTAAGTGCAGGCCAAAGTAGACCTGGCTGAAGGAGCAGTTGATGGGAGCGACCATCGAGTCGGGAAGGCTGTCCGGCACTTTGAAGAAGTAGTTGCCCCGGCTGAGGTAGAAGTAGTCGGCGAAGCCGCCGGTGAAGTAGGGCGGCTGGCCTGCCTGGTGGTGGACGAACATCTTTTTGTTGGGGCAGGAGGCAGTCTCGCCGCGAAGGCAGCGGGGACAGTTCATGCAGCCGGCGAAATAGGTGTAGACGACGCGGTCGCCCTCTTTGATGAGCGCGCCGTTGGAGTCGGTTGTGACGCTTGCGCCCTTGGCGTAGACGCGCCCCACCATCTCATGGCCCATGACGGCCTCGCCGTGCTTGGCGACCATACCGGACTGGAGGTCGCCGCGCCAGTAGTGGAGGTCGGAGCCGCAGACCATGCTCATGGAAACGCTGACTAGGAGGTCGCTCTCGCCGACTTGAGGCAAGGGATAGTCGCGGAGGTCAAAGGGCATGTGAGCGCCTTTGAAGATGGCCATTCGGCCTTTCATGGGTGACCTCCTCTGCCAGGTGGGGGGAGTATAGGGAAGCAAGGAGCAAGGAGCAAGGGTTGGGGCGCATGAGGCATCCGATGAGGGATGGGAGGCGTTCACCTAGGCATGGCGCACTGGGCGGCGGCAAAGCTGGTATACTCCCGGACACCTTCGCACCTCTGTAGCGCAGGGCATTGATAGAAGCGAGTCCATGACCTCCTTCACCGCACCATTGGTCTTGATGTGGCGGCGGGTCAGAGCCAACTGGCGGGTCCTCCTCGTCCTCTTCGCCGGTATCCTGCTGGCAACGACGGTCCTCGCCGGGGCGCCGCTTTTTCTCAACTCGGTCGAAGAGCTTGGCCTGCGCCATGCGCTGACCTATGAGCGCGCCGGCGTTCTCGATTCGGCAATCATCGTTCGCAATAGGCCCCTCGATCCTTCCGGGTTCGAACAGGCCGACCGGAAGGTCACCGCGCGCGCCGACGAGACGCTGCGCCCATACGTGGAGGAGCAGTTCAACCACATCCGCACGCCTGGGTTGGACCTTGCCCGCGTCGGCGGACCGCCGCCGACCGTTCGGTACAAGGCCTCCCTGCAATCGTTCACGGGCTATGAAGAGCACAGCCGCCTTGTAGAGGGGGCCTATCCGGCAGGCGTTCGCGGCGACGCTATCGAAGTCGCCGTCGGGCGGGCCTCGGCCCAGCGGTTCAGCTTGAAGCTAGGCGACCGCCTTACGGCCACGCCTGAGGGCGGACGGACGATCAACGCAGTCGTCGCAGGCATCCTCGAAATCACCGACCCGGAGAGCGCCTATTGGGGCTTCCCGGTGGACCCCTTCTCGCCGCAAAGCGACTTTGGGCCGAACGGCGACGAGATCCCCATGCTGCCGATGCTCGTCTCGCAGGAACAGTTCCTGGGCCCGGTCGCAAGCCGCTACCCAGGCATGCGCGTGGACTATTGGTGGTACCTGCTACTGGACAACAGCCGCCTCAAGGCGGAGAAGTTGGACGACGCGCGGGAGGCGATCAGGGATCTGGAGCAGAATGTCCCGTTGGACTTCCCCGGTTCACAGGTCTTCTCGGGCCTTGGCGAGACACTGGACGATTTCGAGAACAAGATATTTTTCAGCAGGGTGCCTATCCTCGTCATGCTGCTCTTGGTCGTCGCTGTTGCCCTCTACTTCATCATCATGGTGGCCGACATCGTGGTGGAGCGGCATCTTTCGGAGATCGCGCTCTTCCGCTCGCGAGGGGCGGACACCGGGCAGATGATGGGGGTCTATCTGCTGGAGGCGCTGGCCTTGTGCGCCGTCGCCTTTGCCCTGGGGCCGCTGCTTGCCCTCATCTTGATCCCGCTCTTCGGCAAGACGCCTGCCTTTCGCGATGTGAACAACGGCGCGCTGCTGCCGGTGGACCTGACGCCGGTGGTGCTTGCGACGTCGCTGCTTGGCGCGGCGCTCTGCTTCGCGGCGCTGGTCTTCCCGGCGCTGCGGGGAGCGCGCTTCAATCTCCTCAACGTGCGCGCGGCGATGGCGCGGCCGGCGCGGCTCCTCCTCTTTCATCGCTATTACCTCGACT
>CAMAVV010000051.1 GCA_945861815.1 Thermoflexus hugenholtzii JAD2 | reverse complement strand
AAAAGCGATACTCATGGTGAAGCCACGCAACCTCACAAGTCTATGAGACAGGCTCATTTGATGTCGTTGATGGACAACAACGCCTGACGACACTATTTGAATTCATCCAGGAAAAGGAACTTCACAAGCCCAAAAAAGGGGGGCCTAGCAAAGATCAAGCCTGGTTTTTGAAAAGCACAAGTAAAACCAAGGACTTCAAACGATACAAGGAACAACCGAGTGCAACTCAGGACAGAATTGAAGAATACAAACTCCCCGTAGCCATAATGCGTGATTACGACGTTGGAGAAACTCAGGATATTTACAGCAGACTACAAAGTGGCAAGCCTCTAAAAATCGGTGAGCGTGTAAAGGCTCTGAAGACTGACTTCAAACCTTATTTCAAGGAACTCGCAACCCACAAACTGTTTACTGTTGCCGGAGGCAGGCATCTAAATCGTGATGCTCATTGGAATCTCGCGGCTCAGTTCTACAAAGCAGCCTGGAATGGTGATCCGCTCGATCGAGTCGAGTTTACAGACCTAGAGCATTTCTTCAAAGCTACAAAGTTCAATGAAAAGGAAGCTGAAAATGCAAAAGCTAAAGCATCAAAAATAATGAACTTTGAGTACAAAATAATCCAGGAGGCAATACAGGGAAAACCTGATGCTGAGTCTATCTTCGGAACTGCACGTCCATTAAAGTGGCTATATGCAGGACTTTTTGAACTAGTAGGCAATTACTCACTAACGGGCACCGAACACCTGGCGGCTCAAGGATTCCTTGACTATTGGGCAGCGAAAGCATCTGAGGGCTCACCGGAGTGGAACTACTATGTACAGACTGGAAGAACCGGTCGAATGGATACTGACGATGTTAAAAAATGTTTGAATCAGCTGTCGGTTCACATCATCAATGCCACGCAGGCCGAACCGTTAGACAAAAAGCGTTTCTTTTCTCACACTCAAAGAGAAAAAATCTGGGAAAACTCGAAGGGGAAATGCGCCGTATGCGGGATTCCGTTATCGAAAACGAACTTCCATGCGGACCACAAAAAACCTCACCGTGCTAATGGGCCGACTTCGGTAGAGAACGGTCAAGCTCTGTGCACAAAGTGCAACTATGAAAAAGGGGGATTCGACCTGACGTTCCCTGTGGGAAAATGACCCATTGCTGGGAGTGTGATTGCTCTTTAAGGTCCGATTTTGCTATACTTTCCCCTGTCCCAACTTCCTCGAAAGGCATACCACCATGGCTGAAGGTGCACAGAAAAAAGGCGCAAAGAAGTTCCGAGGCGCAAGCGGCAAAGGCATCTCCCTGAAACGCGCCAACGCCGGCCAGCGACGCAAAATCGTCCCAATGGACGTCCTCCTCGGCCAAAAGCCCTGGCCTAAAAGCTAGCCCCTTCCTTCGATAGACTCCCATAGGCTCCCCGATCCTCCATCCGGGAGCCTTTCTTTTTGCCCACCTCTGCTCCCTCCTCTCTGCCCAAGGTTCCTGACTTCCTACATTCCTCTTGTGCCAACGCATATTGACACTCACATATATGTGATGTTATATATATAGGTGTAAGTCTTCGCCAGGACAAACGATCCGGGGAGGCGGACCGATACGTTGGGGTGTGCTCGTTACCTGCGAGCAGCTCCGGCAACGTCGGGACGCCTCCCCTTTTGTTTGGCCGTTACGCGGACGGCCCTCGACGACGGACGCGGGGAACGGGACTTAGGGATAAAACAAGGAGGGACGGACAAGAGATGAGGATCGGACTGGTAGAGAGCGCAGCCGGCAGGCCATGGAGCGTCACCCTAGGAAGGACTCTCCTCCGCTTCTTGCTGCTCCTCGACCCTCGCTCCTTGCTCCTCTTCACCGGCCTTCCGGTAAACCCACCCCAGAACCCATCGAACCCGTCGAGGCGGCGTCACCCCCCTGCGCAAGCGCTACAACCTCCTCCGCCCCCCTTGGAGGAAGGGGTACAGGAGAGAGTGTGCCTCTCTCCCATGATGGATACGGCGCCATCGCTAATGGGCCATCACCCGTGCCTTCCTCGGATGCCCACCAGAGGGACGCACTACGCCTCGCTGACCCCTTTGGACCGAGCACGGCTGTATGATGCCCCACGCGGCCAAAGTCCTTGGACGGCGTTCCACGTACTGGGCCGCACCCCGCGTCGGCTATCGAGGCTAGCCGAACGCCCCCCAGGAGACCAACGCATGGCCTGACGTCACCATCCCCGTTGCCCTAGCGCTGTGACTTAGTCGTCCGCGTAACGGCCTTTTATCTGTCCGTCCCTGGGTTGTTCCATTTGCATCAGGGTCCACCCCCGATGTTTCTCCTTCGGAGGACTCCGTGTGTGTCTTCACCCCGCGTGCCGCACCGGGGCCTCACCGGAGCGTTCGCCCATCCCCGTTCCTGAAACCCGCCTCGCCCTCGATGGGAGAGGAACTCGAGCGAAGCCCGAGAGGAGAGGGTGACCATCCTGCATTCCCTCCCTCTCCCAGTCCTTCCGTGGAAGGACGCCCGGGAGAGGGATACAGGGAGAGGTCGAACGAAATCTTTCCTCAGTACCTACCTTCTATCCCGAACCTTAGTGGCTAAGCTTTTCCCCCTCTCCCGCTTTGACACCCCGATATGCCCATCGCTAGACTGCCACTCACGTCTCCCAGGAGGCCCATATGCCCACACCCGCGAACGACCGCTCTCTCAAGGGCAAGGCCGCCATCGTGACTGGCGGCGCGTCCGGCATCGGCCGCATGACTGCCCTCGCCTTCGCCGGCGCAGGCGCCAACGTCACCATCGCCGACGTCAATCTCGATGGCGCGAAGAAGGTCGCCGCCGAGATAGAGGTCCTTGGCGCACAGGCCCTTGCCGTCCAAACGGACGTCTCTTCCTGGGACGCCGTCTCTTCGATGGTCGCAAAAACCCTCAAGACCTGGAAGAGGATCGACATCCTCGTGAACGATGCCGCGATCAGCATGTCCCAGTCCATCGTCGATATCAAAGTCGAGGACTGGGATCGCATCATGGCCGTGAACCTTCGGGGGGCCATGCTCTGCTGCAAAGCCGTCGTCCCACAGATGATTGCCCAGAGGAGCGGCGTCATCGTCAACGTCTCCTCTGGCTCCGGCTTTCGCCCGGCGGGCGGCGCATTGGCCTACGGCTGCGCCAAAGCGGCAGTCGCCCACCTGAGCCGGAGCCTTGCGGTGGACCTTGGCAAACACAACATCCGCGTCAACACCGTCGCCCCCGGCCTCACCGATACGCCAATGACGCGCAAAAACTGGCCCTCCCGGGAGGCGCTCCTCACCCAGGCAAAGACATCCTTCATCGCAAATCCCATGGGCGTGCTGCTGGAACCTAAAGACCAGGCCAACGCCATCTTTTTCCTCTGCACTGACCAGGCGCGCTACATCACCGGGCAGACGCTCCACGTCAACGCAGGCTCCTGGATCTCCTGAGACTGGCCTGCTGGCCTTGCAGACGTGGTCTAATACCGCACTCTAAAATCTCACTGTCTAGCCGTATCCCTCAACAGATTCAAAATCTGATTTCGACGAGTTTCAGCAAGGATGACTCACTTCATTTGTGACGAAATCCGCAACGATTCGTGTACGTTTGTGGCTCCCATTTGCTAATTAGGCTAATCCAACCTGGATTGTGACGATAAAGTCCGTTATCTGTTGTCTGTTTTTTGCATTTTGCTCAACTATCCACTGCCATATAGACTGAACTCGTAATGACCACAAACAGCGAGTGGCATTAACGAAGGAGTTGTTCAGATGAACGCGATTCTTGCAAGTGTCGAAGAGCCAAGGCCTTACGACGCGGAAGTTGCTGCGCTTCTCGAGGACATGGGCGAGACCCATGCGAGACCCATGCGCGCTTCCCGTGACTTCGACCTGACAGCATGGACAGCGGCCACCTACTGGGCCGTCTAACCGAAACCGCTTAGAGATGTAGCGATCCCAAACAGGACGCTAACTACAGGAGTTATTCAATGAAAATCATCCGCGAAACAATCATCCGCCCCCAGAAGGGCTTTGAGAAGGACGTTGCCGGGACCCTCGCCGAGCTTGGCGATCACCTCGCCGGGCAGCCTGGCTTCATCGAAGGCTACACCCTCGATGGCCTCGAGGATGCCGGCCTCCTGGCGCGCATCAGCGTGTGGGAGAGCCGCGACGCCGCAGACCGCAGCGCCGTGCTCGATCACACCATCGCCCTTCGCGCCAAGCTCCAGCGCCTCGCGCAGCCTGGCACCCAGGAGCTTCTCCTGGACATCGTCTCCGAGCGTCACGCCGAACCTGTTACGGCGTAACAAGTCCATAGCGTCGAACAAAAAGAAACGGCCCGCTTAAAGCGGGCCGTTTCTTTATCTCTTGCTCGGCTGGGCCCTTACTTAATAGCCACCGGGCTCAGGGGACTGCCGACAGCATTCGTGATGTTGAGCGGCGGCGCAGAGAGGAAGAACTCGTAGACGCCGTCCTGGGCGCAGTCTTGGGCCAGAACGTCCAGCTTCCAATACTCGCCGACCTGCAAGCCAAGGTTGCGTATCACCTGCACATGCCAGGGAAATGCGCGCGGCGACTTGGGGTCCTCAAAGGGCGTCACCTCGGCGGCTGAATTGTCTACGGCGACCGCCGCCACCTGCTTTTCATGGAGCCAGCCTGCGGACGAAACGCCCATCCCTGGTTCGCCGCCGCGTATCCAGGCCATGCGCTCGTTCATGGGGATCTTCGGCCATCGCTCAAGGTGGCCTGTGCGCACCAAGACGATGTCGCCGCGCTTGATCTGAACACCCTGCTTCTTCGCGCATCCCTCGAGGTCCTGCGCTGTCACCGGGCTGCCGGGCGTCATGAACTCCACGCCCTTGTAGCGCGCGATATCCAGCAGCACGCCGCGTCCCACGATGGATTCCCGGAGCTGGTGGATGCCAAGGTGCGTCAGCCCCTGGGAGGCCGAGACATCGCCGCCCCAAAAGCCGTTGTACATCACATCCTCGTAGCAGAAATGGGAAAGGCCATCCCACTGGGTGGAACACTGAAGGGGCATCGTTATCCAATCGTCGTTCACCTGCAAGCCAGGGTAATAAAGTTTTTCCGTTGGCAAAAGCATGCCGTCGGCGCTCGTCGATGACATCCACTTGATAGGCGTCGCTCGGTTGAAGGGCGCCGAGGGGTCGATGTTCAGCGCTAGGCTGATGACCTTGCCCCGTTTGACGAGCTTGGTCGCGGCAATGACCGTCTGGGCGTCGATATAGTTCATGGTGCCGCGCTCGTCGTCGGGGCCCCACTTGCCCCAGTTGTTGACGTCCTTATTCACATAGCCCATCACCTTGCCCTTGGCATCCACGGTGTAGGACGGCGGCTTCCATCGCAGTTTTTCAGTCATCGAGCCTCCTCCTTTTCGTCGCTAAAATGCCAGCGTGTCCCAGGTGCTCCACGAAGCCGGGACCGGGCTGACCTCTTCCACAACTTTGACCAGAGCAAGCAGTTCGGAGACCGTCACCATCTCCATCTGTGTCTGCTTGATGATCTCGGCGAGGAGCTCGCGCGGCTGGGTGCGGCGCATACCGTACACATCCGCCTCGATGCCCGTAAAGATGTAAGCATTCTGTGCGCCGCGAGCATGGATCGCCTCCTGCATGGACTTCACATCAGCAAAGGAGCCGTAGAGGATGCCGGTGCTGATAGAGCGGTCGCGGAAGAGCACCTGCAGGCCAATGGCGCTGTTCATCTTGTAGACACGGTCGGCCTTAGCAGCGCCTGGCTTCCCGCTGTGGCCCATCTCATCCATCGCGATCCACTTGTAGCCGTGGCTCTTGATGATGGGGGCGAGAGCTGGAGCGTAGGACATCTCCGGGGGAAAGAAGCCGGCCGGCGTATAGGCGTCGCCGAAATATTTATGGCAGACCTTGGTGTTTTGCTCGATGAGGGCCGTCGCCTCACTTGGGGGAAGGGTGTTCAACGGCTTGCTACCGAAGGCGCTTGCGGTCATCTCCACCTGGCCCCGTTTCACCAGGGCGGCGAGGCGCTGCATCACGTCGCCGTGGCCGACGGCGTCAAGGCGCTCCGCCAGGCGGCCATCGAAGTTCACGGTGATGTGGGCCTTGGGATTCGCCTCGAAAATCTCGATGAGCGGGAGATAGCAGACGTTCGCTGCCTTGCGAATGACATCGTCGCTTTTGAAGTCGGGCTGAAAGAAATTGAGAAGGTGGCACCAGTACAAAGCTCGTTGTTCTCCAGGTATGAGATAGGCGATAGGCCGCCACGGCGCATTCTACAGACAGCGGGAGCATGGGACAAGGAGCATGGAATACGGGTGATTGCGTCGTACGAGCGGTCAGCAAAAGCGCGAGAGGCTACGTTTCAACTGATTGACCTCTCTTTGCTCCCCGGTATAATAGCCAGCGCCGGAGGCCACTGTACGACTGATACCCTCGTTTGCCTGCGGCGCGCCAAGGGAGGCGGGCGATGCACAACTTCAAGACGATCCTGTATGACAAGTCGGAAGGCATCGCAACGGTCACGCTGAACCGCCCTGAGGTGTTGAACGCCCTCAACTGGGTGATGAACGAAGAGATGCAGGAGGCCTGGGCCGATATCAAGAAAGACCCCAAAATCATCGTCGCCATCGTCACCGGAGCCGGGGACCGCGCCTTCTGCACCGGCATCGACGTGAAGGGGATGGCCGCCGACTCGTCGCCTATCCGAAAGGCCGACGAGAAGCACCGGGACCTCTACTTCACGGGCATCCACAATGAATGCTGGAAGCCCATCATCACCGCCATCAACGGCATGGCCGTCGGCGGCGGCCTCCACTTCGTCTCGGACAGCGACATCGTCATCGCCGCCGACCACGCCACGTTCTTCGATACCCACGTGAAGGTGGGCCTGGTCTCCGGCCACGAGCCCATCGGCCTGGTGCGCCGCATGCCCTTCGAGGCCGTCATGCGCATGTCCCTGATGGGCGGGCAGGAGCGCATGAGCGCCCAGCGCGCCTTCGAACTCGGCATGATCAGCGAAGTCGTGCCGAAGGACCGCCTCATGGCGCGCGCCCGGGAACTGGCGAAGATGCTCCTCGCCAACTCGCCGCAGTCGATGATCGACTCCAAGAAGGCGATATGGGGCAGCCTGAACTACGGGCGCGAAGAGGGGATGGAGTACGGCTGGAAGGTCATCGGCGAGCACAACGTTCATCAGGACGTCCGCGAAGGTTCCCTGGCCTTCGTCGAACGGCGCAAGCCCGTCTGGGCGCCGCCGAAGACGGACAACTAGGCAAGGCACGAGCACCGAATGGAGAACGCAGCCCTTCAAGGCATCAAGGTCCTGGACCTTACACACCACATCGCCGGCCCCTGCGCCACGAAGCTGCTGGCTGACTTCGGCGCGGATGTGCTGAAGGTCGAGCGGCCGGAGGGCGACCCGGCTCGCGATACCGGCCCCTTTCTTCACGACATTCCAGGCGCCGACCGCAGCGGCCTCTTCCTCGATATCAACACCAATAAGCGCAGCATCACCCTCAACCTCAAGTCCTCACTCGGCGTGGAGATCGTGAAGGAGCTCGCGCGCGACGCCGATGTGGTCATCGAGAGCTTCAAGCCGGGGACGATGGAGCGCTTGGGCTTAGGCTACGACGTACTGCGCGAGATGAACCCCCTCGTCATCCTCACCTCCGTCTCCAACTACGGGCAGACGGGCCCCTATCGGGATTTCCTCGGCACGGATATGGTTCTTTATGCCGCAGGCGGCCCCATGTGGGGGAACGCGCCCCTGGGCCGCTATCCTCTTCGCCTGCCTGCCAACACAACCCAGTTCCACGCAGGCTATCTGGCCGCCGTCGCAACCATGATCGGCTATTACGGCGCGCGCTATAACGGCATCGGCCAGCACATCGATTATTCGATCTTCGAATCGGAGGCCGGCACAGTGGACCGCCGCCTCACGGGGCTGCTGCGTTACCAGTACCAGGGCAACGTCATCGAGCGGACGATCCCCAGGGGTCAAGGCTACCCCTGCGGCGTCTACGCTTGCAAGGACGGCCACGTGAACATCTGGGGCGGGATGCAGTTCTACGCCAATAGCGTTCGCATGATGGGCATGCCTGAGTTGGCGAACGACCCGCGCTTCAACACCCGGGAGCTGCAGGCCAACGAGGACCGCCGCTCGGAGTTCGAGGCAGAGTATTTCTACCCGTGGGTGCTGGAGCAGACGAAGCAGGAAGTGCTGGATGCGGCCCGGAAGAACGGCGTTCTCTGCGGCGCGATCTTCACCATCAAAGACATCATCGAAAATCCCCACTTCCAGGCGCGCAACTACTTTGTGCCCCTGGAGCACCCGGAAACGGGCGTCATCACGTACCCCGGGCCTATCCTTAAGATGACAAAGTCACCTTCGAAGGATTGGGTGGCTGCACCCCGCCTGGGCCAGCACAATGAAGAGGTCTATTGCGGCCAGATGGGCTTCAGCAAGCACGACCTGGTGCATATGCGGCAAGCGGGGGTGCTCTGATGGCCTCCCTCCCGCTGGAAGGCGTGCGCGTCATGGCGAACACCTACACCTGGGCCGGCCCCTACGCCGGCATGGTCCTCGCCGACCTGGGCGCAGAGGTCATCCTTATCGAATCGATACAGCGATGGCAGTGGAACACGCGCGGCTTCATGGCCCGCCCCTCAAAGGCCCTCGTGGAAACCCTCGGCTCCATCGGCGGCGCATATCCCAACAAAGACCCCGGAGAGCGCCCCTGGAACCGGCACGCCATGTTCAACTCGGCGGCGCGCAACAAGCACAGCTTCACCGTCGACCTCATGAAGCCGGAGGGAGTGGAGATCGTGCGTCGCCTAGCCTCCATCTCCGACGTGCTCATCGAGAACAGCTCGCCCGGCGTCATGGACAAGCTCGGCGTGGGCTATGACGACCTGCGCATGGTCTAGCCAGACCTGGTGATGGTCTCTTCCAGCGGCATGGGCGCGCGCGGTCCTTACGCGGGCCATCGCGGCTTCGGCACCCAGATGGAAGACCTCTCCGGCTTTACCTGGCTGCGCGCCTATCCTGACGGCGAACCCTCCGAGACGCCGATGACGAACCATTCGGACGCATCCGCCGGAGCAGGCATCGCCCTGGCGGTCCTCTATGGCCTTCAGCACCGCAACCGCACCGGCCAGGGGCAATGGATCGATTGCTCGCAATCGGAGAAGCTCATCGG